>CAZWXX010000001.1:0-36610 GCA_964637865.1 uncultured Muribaculaceae bacterium
TGTGGTCCTACTGCTAAAACAAAAAAAGTATGGGGACGATGTGAAGAGCTTTTAAAAGAAGAATTAAAAAAACACGTTTTAGATGTTGATACTGTTCATATGTCAGGAATTGACGCTTATGATGCTGGTTATATTGATAAAGAAAATGAAGTGATTGTGGGACTTCAAACGGATGCACCTTTAAAGAGAATTGTGAATCCTTATGGTGGTATTCGGATGGTTTATCAAGAGTTAGATGCTTATGGTTATAAACTAGACTCTACAGTGGACAAATATTTTAATGAATTTCGTAAGACTCATAATCAGGGTGTGTTTGATGCTTATAATGAAGAGATTAGAAAGTGTCGTCATGTTGGTCTTTTAACAGGTCTTCCTGATGCTTATGGAAGAGGACGTATTATTGGAGATTATCGTCGTGTTGCATTATATGGAATTGACTACTTAATGGAGAAGAAGATGGAAGACTTAAATCAGCTTATAGGACCAATGACGAATGATTTGATTCAACTTCGAGAAGATGTTTCTATGCAATATCGTGCGTTAGAGCAGATGAAGAAAATGGCATCTCGTTATGGGTTTGATATTAGTAGACCAGCTCGTAATGCAAGGGAGGCAATTCAGTGGACTTATTTTGCCTATCTTGCTGCTGTAAAAGAGAATAATGGGGCAGCGATGAGTTTAGGAAGGGTTGACGACTTCTTTGATATTTATATTGAAAGAGATTTAGAAAATGGTAGTTTAACAGAAGAAGAGGCACAAGAGTTAATTGATCAGTTTGTGATTAAACTACGTTTGGTTCGTCATTTACGTACACCTGATTATGATGAATTATTCTCAGGAGACCCCACTTGGGTTACTTGTTCACTTGCTGGAATTACAGAAGATAAACGTTCTAAGGTTACCAAAACTTCTTTCCGAATTTTACATACACTTACTAATTTAGATCCTGCACCAGAGCCTAATATGACAGTATTATGGAGTGAAGCGTTACCTGAGACATTTAAGAAATATTGTGCAAAGATGAGTATTGAGACCGATGCCATCCAATATGAAAATGATGATGTGATGCGTCCTTTATATGGTGATGACTATGCGATTGCTTGTTGTGTTTCAGCAATGCGTGTTGGTCGTGATATGCAATTCTTTGGTGCTCGTTGTAATTTAGCGAAAGCGCTACTTTATTCTATTAATGGTGGCGTGGACGAGATGAAGGGTGACAAAGTTTTAGATGTTCCTACTATTATGGATGAAGTTTTAGATTATGATAAAGTAAAGGATGCTTATTTTGCAGTGTTAGAAAAAGTGGCGGGAATTTATTCTGATGCCATGAACGTGATTCATTATATGCATGATAAGTATGCTTATGAAGCAGGACAGATGGCACTACATGATACTCATGTTCGTCGTCTTATGGCATATGGGGTTGCAGGACTTTCTGTTGCCATTGATAGTCTTTCTGCCATTAAGTATGCACGTGTTAAGCCAATTCGTAATGAAGAGGGCGTTAGTATTGACTTTGAGATAGAGGGAGATTTTCCTAAGTTTGGAAATGATGATGATAGAGTGGATGATATTGCGAAAGAGGTGCTTGATAAATTTTATAAAGAATTATGCAAGCACAAACCATATCGTAATGCAGAGCCTACTTTATCTGTTTTGACGATTACTTCAAACGTTGTTTACGGAACGAAAACTGGGGCTACTCCTGATGGACGTAAGGCAGGAGTTGCCTTTGCACCTGGTGCTAATCCAATGCATGAGCGAGATGCGAGTGGTGCGCTTGCTTCCTTAAACTCTGTTGCAAAGCTTAAATATGCAGAGTGTTGCCGTGATGGTATTTCTAATACATTCTCTATTGTGCCATCTGCTTTAGGTAGTACAAAGAAAGAGCAAATTGAAAACTTAGTTAGTGTGTTAGATGGGTATTTTGCACAAGGTGCACATCACTTGAATGTTAATGTTTTAGATCGTGAGACGTTAGAAGATGCAATGGAGCATCCTTCAAAATATCCACTTTTAACGATTCGTGTTTCTGGTTATGCGGTACGTTTTAATCGACTTACTCGGGCTCAACAAGAAGAAGTAATTGCTCGTACCTTTCATGGTAAGATGTAGTATGGAAAAGGTAGCAAGCATTTCTTCGATTGAGACTCTTGGGTTGGTTGATGGTCCGGGTATTCGAACGGTAGTCTTCTTTAATGGTTGTAAACTTCGATGTAAGTATTGTCATAATCCTGAGATGTGGCAAATGGGAACAAAAAATATGACAGTTAGTGAACTTGTCTTTAAAGTAATTCGTAATAAGCCTTATTATAGAAGAAGTGGAGGGGGAGTTACTTTTTCTGGAGGAGAACCATTATTACATGCTGACTTTTTGATAGATGCTTCTAAAAGACTAAAAGAAGAGGGTATTTCTATTGCACTGGATACTGCTGGTGTTGGTATTGGGCGATATGAAGAGATTTTAGAAAATACTGATTTGGTAATTTTAGATATTAAACATTTAGAGCGTGATGGTTATCGGGACTTAGTTGGGTATGATTCTATGGATGAATTTTTTACGTTTGTTCGTGTTTGTCAAGAGAAAAAGAAGCCTCTTTGGATTCGACAAGTAGTAGTTCCTGGAGTTCATGATAATGATATTTACATGAATCAGTTAGTTGCCTATTTAAAACAATTAAATTATATTGAACGAATTGAATTTCTTCCGTATCACAAACTTGGGAGTGAAAAGTATGAGAGCCTTGGAATAGAAAATCCATATAAAGATAAAAGAGCAATGAATGAAGAGAAATGTCAAGAGTTATATCGTAAGTATATTGAAACTAATTTTTCGCATTTATAGTAAACAGGTGTTTTTATATCTGTTTTTCTTTTGCAAACTTTTATTTTTGTACTATAATATAGATAATCAATTTTTATTGGAGGGGATACTTTTGAAAAACTTGGAAGAAAGGGTTTTTAAAATCGAGGAGAGAAATAGACGTGTAGAACTTGATAAAGAATGGGAGACTTGCTGGACTAGAAAGATTTGCATTATGATTTTAACTTATATCGTTGTGCTTATTTATTCTTATTTGGTGCGACGTTATGATAATATATTTTTAAGTTCTTTGGTTCCTGTAATTGGGTTTACGTTATCGACGTTGTCTTTGAAGTTTGTAAGAAAAGTTTGGGAGAGTAAAAAATGACAGAAATTATCAAAAATGACGTTATATGTTATGAAACACTAAATATTCCAGATGGAAAAAGGATTATTGATTGTTTACAGAAAGATACTATATGGCAGTTTCGACTTTTAAGAGTTTCTCATGAAGAGTTTGAACGAATTCAAAAAGCACAAAAGGAAGATAAGCTTTTAGGACATTATGATGCTTGTCCTATTGTTGGTTATAATCCTACTATTAAAGGAGAACATGGCTTTCAAAGTAGTGGAGGGTTAAAACTTTCTAGTGATGATAAAGATATTTTAGGATCTTTTGTAGTGGAAGAAGATAAAATTATTTATACACCTAGTTGCAAGTTTTATGAAGAAAGGGATTGTTTTGTTTATTCTAAAACAGATTATTATACAACTCTTTCTATGCCAGAGGTTTTAGAGCAAGAGCTTATGGAAAAAGAACAATTTTTAATTTATATGGGAGAACAATTAAATGGACTTCGTTATGAAAACATATTTGAAAGTGTTAGCCGAAGTGAAATGATGAAATATGCTGTGAATCCTGATAAAGGAAAAGAGGCTTATCAAAAAATCTTAGATAGAAAGATAAGTTATTGAGTTAATCTTTATTAATATGAGGAGGAAAAGTTGAGATGAAACAGATAATTAAAAATAATAGAATAGATTATGAGACTTTAACAATTCATGAGAATACAAGAGTACTTGAATATTTGAAACAGGATACTTATAGTAGCTTTTTGTTACAACATGTTTCAGAAGAAGACTTTCAATTGTTGCAGAAAACAGATGATTCTCTAAATCTTTATGCGAATCCATATATTGCTGGATATAATTCTTATCAACAAGGGAATTTAAAATTATCTAGTGAGAATGCAGATATCATGGGGACTTTTGTTTTGGATGATGAGAAAATAATTTATATGCCTCAAAGTAAATTCTCTGATGAGAGAGATTTTTATATCTATAGTGGAGTTGAATATTATACAACGATGACGATGTCTGAGATATTAGAAGAAGAATTAGCAATTGATCGCAAGTTTTTAATTTATATGGGAGAAGAGGTTAGAGTTTATACTCCTTGTCCCATATTTGAAGAAGTTAGTCGTGATGAGATGGTAGAGTATGCAATCAATCCAGATAAAGGAAAGCTTGCTTATGAAAAGAGAAAAAGATTATTTTAGAGAAAGTGGTGTGTAGTATATGAATCAGGCTAGTGAATGGGAAGATTATGAATTACTGGATTGTTCTAATGGTGAAAAGTTAGAGCGTTGGGGACAATATATTTTACTTAGACCAGATCCACAGATTATTTGGGATAATGGAAATTTGTATCAAAAATATAAAGATTCGATTGATGCTATTTACCATCGTAGTAGTCAGGGTGGAGGTTATTGGGAAAACTTTTCAAAGGTTCCTAGTGAGTGGAATATTCGTTATAAGACTTTAAAATTTCATATTAAGCAGATGGGATTTAAACATACAGGTCTTTTTCCAGAACAAGCAGTGAATTGGGATTTTATGATGGATAAAATAAAAGGAGCTAATCGACCTATTAAAGTTCTTAACTTATTTGCTTACACTGGTGGCGCTAGTGTTGCGTGTCTAAAGGCAGGGGCAAGTGTTACTCATGTGGATTCTTCGCGGGGAATGGTTGATTGGTGTAAGGAAAATGTTCGGATGAATGGACTAGCGGACAAGCCGATTCGCTATTTGGTGGATGATGTTTTGAAGTTTGTAGAACGTGAAATTCGTCGAGGTAATAAGTATGATGCAATTGTGATGGATCCTCCTAGTTATGGAAGAGGAGCTAATAAAGAGGTTTGGAATATAGAAAAGGATTTAACTCATTTAATTCATTCATGTGTAGAAATATTAAGTGATAAACCATTATTCTTTTTAATCAATTCTTATACAACAGGACTTTCTGCAACGACTCTTGCCAATGTCTTAGAAGTAACCGTTAAGAAAAAATATCAAGGGGTGATATCATCAGGAGAAGTAGGACTTCCTATTACAAATAGTAGCCTTGTTCTTCCTTGTGGTATTTATGGAAGATGGGAAAGCGATGAATAAATTGAATATATTATATGAAGACAATCATATTATTGTTGTTGAGAAACCTGTTAATGTTTTGAGTCAAGGTGATGTTACTTTAGATATGGATTTACTTAGTATGGTAAAGTCTTATATTAAGGAAAAGTATCAAAAGCCTGGTGAAGTTTATTGCGGGCTTGTTCATAGACTAGATAGACCAGTTGGCGGAATTATGGTTTTTGCAAGAACTTCGAAAGCGGCAAGTAGACTTAGTAAAGAGTTGTCGACGTCATTTCAAAAGAAGTATTTAGCAGTTGTTGTTGGTATTATTAAAAAAGATGAGGGTACTCTCGTTGATTATTTGAAGAAGCTTGATAATGGAAATACGGTTGTTACGAATGAGAAAGAGGGAAAGAGAAGTGAACTTTTTTTTCGAGTGTTAGAAAGAAATTATGATAAAAACGAGACACTTGTAGAAGTTACATTAAAGACAGGAAGACATCATCAAATTCGTGTACAGTTTGCAAATTATGGATATCCTTTATGTGGGGATCAGCGGTATAACCGACAGGATAGGACACAAATTGCTCTTTATGCTTATTATCTTTCCTTTATTCATCCGGTTAAAAAAGAAAAAATGGAATTTTTCTTGACACCTAATAGGCAGAAATATTGGACAGACTTTACATTGTCAAATTTTGTCAAATTAAAATAATGTTTGCAATGGCAACATTTTTTTGTTATTATTGTAATAGAATAAAATACGAGGGAGATAGATGTGTTATGATATTAGCAATGAACTTTGACTTCAGTTGGTTTTTAACAATACCTGGAATGTTAATTACTGGTGGAGTTTTATTACTGATAATAGCTTTAATTATTTTTATTGCTACATCTAGTAAGAAAGATAAAAAGAAAAATAAGGATCAAAATGCAGAGGTGAATGCTACAAGTCAAGTTGGAGCACAGGCTATGGTTGATAATTCTCAAGTAATGGCTGTTCCTATGGCACCAGATGTTACTCCGCAAGCTGCAGCAATTCCTGAAGTTCCTGATATGAATATGGGAGCAAGTATGGATGTTCCTCCTGTTATGGGTGGAGGGGCGCCTACTATGGTAGAAGGTGGCATGAGTATGCCTAATACTCCAGTAATGCCTGGATTAGGAGGGATGCCTGATGCTGTTCCGGATATTGCACCTATGAATACTAGTATGCCTTCTATGGATGCTAATCCTATTCCTATGCAAGAGCCTACTATGGAACCTCTTGCACCAACTGTTGATTTAACTCCACCAACTGAGCCAGCACCTTATGTTGTTTCTCCAGTTCAGGAAGCATCTCCTCCTGCTACTGAATCTGCTCCTGTTAATAATATGTCAAGTGAGTCTATTAGTCCAGTAGTAGAGGTAGCACAACCTTCTATTTCTATGCCTGAAGTAGCAGCACCTACTGTAGAAGTTAGTCCAACACCTGAGGTTGCTCCAGTGCAAGAAGTGCCACAAGCACAACCTACGATTTATGGAGGAGCAAATCCAGTTGTTCCAGAGATTAATGTTGATAATCAACCTCATCAAATATATGGAGGGGCTAATCCTTTAGAAAATACACAAGCTATTCCAGCTGTTTCACCAGTAGTAGATACTGTTCCTTCTGTTGCTCCTGAAACTGCTCCAGCAACTGTAGTAGTACCAGAAAGTAGTCCAATTTCTTCTCCTACAGTAGTGGAGGAAGGTGTTATTTCTCCTTCTATTCCTCAAGTAGATACAGTTCAGCCAGAACCAATAGCTTCTCCTGCTGGAGTAGGTGTTGTACCAACACCAGTAGTACCTTCTTTTGAAAGTACTTCAACTCCTGTTGTATCTCCTGAGGTAAATACGCCAGTTGTTGAAACTGTTGCACCTACTAGTGTTGTTCCTACTATCCAAGAAGTTTCAGTTTCTTCAACACCAGTAGAACAACCAGAAATGGTTATGCCTCAGCAAGCTCCAGTAGTGCCTCAAGTAGAAGCTTCTACTTCAACTCCTGTAGTTACTCCAACTTCCCCTGTACCAGAAGTTCAACCAATTCAGCCGATTCAAGCGAGTGTAGAAGCTACGGCTCCAGTAGAAGTTGTAGAAATATAAAATTTATGCGAGTGTTGACTCGCTTTTTTGTGGTACAAAAAGAGCTCTCGATGGGAGAACTTTCATATTTTATTTTGCAATTGAAATTGTATATGGAGTAGTATTACAACTAGTTATTTTATTTCCAGGTTTTAGTCCTGAAACATAGGAACCTGGACTCATTCCAGTGTCACTTACGCCAATTACACTTATTTTTACATTTTGATAGTTATTAGCAAAGTAGGAATATAGTGCATTACTAACAGCAGTGTATCCATCATTGTTCATGAAAACATTTGTGAGTTGTGATGTTATTGTGTATGTTTGTTCTTTACATGTTGGTTGTGTATTGTTTGTGTTATTATTGTTATTACTATTATTGTTGTTACTATTGCTATTATTTGTTTTATCTTTATTTGTATTTGGTGTTACATAATTATTATTGGTTGTATTCGTTTTCTTTTTTCCCGTTGATAAAGTTATCGTTATTGTAGTATTTTCCGCAACTTCACTGCCTTCTTTCATTGACTGAGCTAAAACGATATCTTTTTCTACTTTTTCATTATCTTGATAGATGAAATTATAATTTATATTTACTTCTTTTAATTTTGTTATTACTGCCTGCTTTTTTAACCCTATTAACTTTGGTACCTTTGTCTTTTTTCCTTGAGAGATTGTTACTATAATTGTTTCATTATTTTTTATTGTTTCTCCTTCTTTGTGAGAAGTTTTTATAATTTCTCCTTTTTTTACTAGACTATCAAATTCATATTCTTCTTGAAAGGTAATACCATATTTTTCAGCCCAACTTTTTAGTTCATCTAAGTTGTTTATTTTTGGCATTTTTAATTTTCCTTTGGATAATGTGATGGATACTAATGTTTTTTGCTCAATAATATCTCCTTTATTATAATTTGCTTTTATTACCATATTATCTTTTATTTTATCATCGTATTGATCTGTAAATTCTATTTTTAACTTATTTTTAATAATCCATTCTGTAATTTCTGCCATGTTCATCTTTTTTAAATCTGGAACTTTAATTTTTGGTCCTTTAGAGATTGTTAGTTTAATTTTTGTATCATTTGGTTTTATTATAGTTCCTATTTTTTCACTTTGTTTTGTTATATAATCTCTTTTGATTTTTGTTGAAAAGTCTTTTTCTAAATCATATAAAATGGCATGCTGTTTTAGCCAAAATTCCGCTTCAAATTTAGTTTTGTTAGTTAAATCAATTAGTTTTATATCAGTGATTTCTTCTTTTTCTCCTAGTGAAAACGTGAGTTTTAGTGGATCACTTCGTTTTCTATTTCCATTTCCAACTTGCTCGATTACTGTGTTTTTTAATTTGGCAGATTCTATGAATTCTATTTCTACATTATTTAAGTTGTTTTCTTTTACAAATTTTATTACTGCTTCATCACTCCAAGTTAACATATTTGGAATAATTACATCTTTATCTGGATTTGGTCCTTCACTGACTGCTACAGTTAAATTTTTAACTTTTTTCAAATCCGTATCACTTGTTATATTTTGACCAATGATGTTATATTCTTCTACCATATCACTATATTCATAAATTTGTGTTAGTTCAATATTGTTTTTTTCAGCATATTTTACTACTTCTGTTAGACTTTTATTTGTAAAGTTTTCTAGTTTTTTGTTTGGTAGATTTAATAAATTGAATTGTAGAGTAAGTTCAAAAAAGTTTAAAAGAATTAAGGTAAGTGATGCTAGAATTGTAGGAGTTTTTCCTTTTCTTCCTGCGATTATTCCTGTGAATATAAAGAAAATCACAAATACTGTGGATAAAAGAAGTGTAATTAGGTTTTCTAATTCTATACTTTCATTTAATCCTTTGTATAAACTACTTCCAAACAGCACTAATGTTGATAAAAGTGCTAATGTTAAAAAGAAGTAGCATACTTTATTTTTTTTTCTTTTTGATTTTTGTTCTTCCATATGATACCCTCCTTATTTTCTATCTTTATTATATAATAAAAGTGTCAAATTATGAAGTTTTGGACATGATTGTTTACATAAGTGGACAGTTGCGTTTCTTCATAGATTTTTGTTATAATGTGATTAGTGATAGTAGGGAGAAACTGGTATGAAAATAACTTTAATTCGTCATGCAGAAAGTACTTATAATGAAAAGAAAATTTTTCAAGGACAAGCGAATTGTGGATTAAGTAAAAAAGGCTTTGTGGATACAATAGAAAAAGCAAAAAATTTTCTACAGGACTTTGATGTTTGTTTTTGTTCTCCACTTGATAGGACAAGAGTGACGGCAGAGACTTTGGTCCCTTATTTAGATATTATTTATGATGATAGATTAAAGGAACGTTCCCTTGGAGATTTTGAAAATCTTCTTATTACTGATGAGAGAAAGGCATATCTTCAAACTCATATTCCGCCAAATGGCGAGACTTTTTACGAACTAGATTTACGTGTTATTAGTTTTTTAGATACACTTAAAAATGAATATTCTGGCAAAAATGTTTTAGTTGTTACACATGGTGGGATTATTTATACACTTTATAGAGTGTTGGGGTTAGAAGTTGATTATGTCGATAATTTACAAATGCTCACGATTGAAATTTGATTTTTAAGAAAGGAATCTAATTTAGACTTAATTAGATTTTGGTGGAAAATATGAAATTTAGTATTATTGTTCCTGTGTATAATGTTTCGTCTTATATTGAAAAATGTCTTTTGAGTTTGAAAAAGCAACAGGGAAATCACTTTGAAGTACTAGTTGTAAATGATGGTAGTACGGATAATAGTTTAGAAATTATTAAAAAATGTGTCGGTAATGATAAAAGGTTTACTATTTATACGAAAGAAAATGGTGGTCTTAGTGATGCTCGTAATTATGGGATTGAGCGTGCAAAGGGAGAATATTTATTATTTGTAGATGGGGATGATTTTGTTCATAAAGATTATATTAAAACTTTGGAGGGTGTGATTTCTTCTTATGAACCTGATATGATTCGTTTTCAGGCTTTTCGATATTATTATGAGAACAATACTTCTGAAATTTGTTTAGGAGATGTATTTTCTTTAAAGGGAATGGATGCTTTTCGAAGATTATGTGGGGATAATTATTTTGTTACAGCATGGATTTATGCTTATAAGCGAAGTTTTTTTGAGAAGTATCATTTTCGTTATGAGAAAGGGCGAAATCATGAGGACTTCGGGCTTACACCTTATGTTGTCTTAAAAGCGAGTGAAGTAATTTCGATTCCTAATGCTTTATATTATTATGTAGAACGTGATGGTAGTATTACGACGAGTGGGGATACTGATAAAATTAGAAAACGAGTAGAGGATGCCTTTTACTTGTATGATAAATTGATGGAAAAAGTAGAAAATGATAATGAGATTGGTGATGATGATAAAGCCTTTGTTTATAGTTATTTATCTAATGCCATGCTTGGAATGGGAAAGAGACTACCTCGAGATGTTTTTCAATTTTATATTGGTGAGATTAATTCCCGAAAGATTTCTTCTTATTTACTAGAGGATAGTATAGGAAGAAAAATTAAAAAAGTACTTAGTATGTATTTTACGACATTTTATATTAAGTATTTTGCAAAGTAGGAAAGGGTGTTTTAGATATGGTAAAGGTGAGTATTATTGTTCCTGTTTATAATGTGTATCCTTATTTAGATAAATGTTTAGATAGTTTAGTGAATCAGACTTTAGGGGATATTGAGATTATTGTTGTGAATGATGGAACGAAAGATCAGTCTCAAGAAATTATTGATCGTTATGCTAAGAAAGACAAACGTATTGTTGCCTTAAAAAAGAAAAATGGGGGTCTTAGTGATGCTAGAAACTATGGGTTAAAGTATGCTAAGGGCGAGTATATTTCTTTCATTGATAGTGATGACTATGTGGATGTTACTATGATTGAGAAAATGTATCAAAAAGCAAAGAGTGAAAATTTCGACTTGGTAGAGTGTGATTGTTATTGGGAGTATCCTGATAAGTTAGTTTTAGATCAGTCTAGAATTCTCGATAATTATTTTGTGGATATTAGAGTGATGGCGTGGAATAAGCTTTATAAGCGGAGTTTATTAGAGAAGACTGGTATTTTATTTCCAAAGGGACTTCAATATGAAGATATTAGTTTTTGTTATCAACTTCTCCCTTATGTCAAGAAAATTGGATATGTGGATGAAGCACTTTACTACTATATTCAAAGGGATACTTCGATTGCTAATACTACGAGTTCTAAAGTAAGAGAAGTTTATGATAATATTCAACTGGTTCTTAAGTTTTATAGAGAAAAGGGATTTTATAAAAAGTATGAAAAGGAATTAGAATATGTTACCATGAAACTTATTTTAGGACGTAATTTTTATCGTATTTGTGCATTAAAAGACAGAAAACTTAGAAAACAGTATTTAGAGGAAGGGTATCATATGTTAGAAGAGAACTTTCCAAACTGGAAGGAGAATCATTATCTACAGAGTAGAAATGATATTCATCATCGTTATTATAAGCATTTAAATCTTTTTACTTATAAACTCTCTTCTATTATTTTTCATTATGCAGGAGATTTTATTGTTGCTAAGGTTAGGAGGTAAGTATGCAGAAAGTAAAAGAAAATTTTCAAATAGAGTATTTGTTTTATCTCTTTTTAGTGATTTCACCTTTTTTGGATGCTTTTAGTTATTGGTATCGAGAGTGGTTTCCTAATGCAGTTTTATCTCCAACTACTATTTTAAGACTTGTGATCCCTTGTGGTTTGCTCTTGTTTATTTTTATTACGCAAAAGAAGAGTCGAGGCTATTTGCTTATTGGTGGGGGCGTGTATTTTCTCTATGCTGTTTTTCATCTTTTGATTTATCAAAAGTTTTTGACGGAAAGTGCTTATGGTAGTGTTTTTCACGAGGCACAATATATTCTTAATTATACTTATATGATAATGGTATTTTATATTTGTTTTCATTTTAGTCAGGAGAGAAAATTATCTAAGATTTATCAGGCGCTTACTCTTTTTTTAGCTGGGTATGTTGTTCTTTTATATTTAGCCCTTATAACTGGAACATCTTCTTCTACTTATATTGATGGAGTTGGTTATAAAGGATGGAATGCCTCAGGTAACGCGATTGGGTCGTTGCTCCTTATTACTCAAGTGATTTTACTTCCTTACTTTTTTAAGGAGAAAAAGTGGTACTATTTTATTCTACTTGGTTCCACTGGTGTTTATTTAATGGTATTTTTAGGAACTCGTGTTGGACTTTTAGGATTTCCTCTTATTTTGATTTTTTATTTTATTTGTTTTCTGTTGGGAAAGAAAAAGAAGAAAGTTCTATCTCGTAAAAAGGTTCTTGTATCCATTCTTGTTTTTGTGACTTGTCTTGTTGGTGCCGTTTTTCTAGGGACTCATTCGTCTACATTAAAGCGTCAAAAGAATTTGGAGGAAGAGCAGAATCAAGTCGTTGACAAGAAGACACAAGAAGTTTCTCATATTACGGGTGATGCACTAGACTATGTTAAGAAAATCGAAGCGGGTAAGATGGATGCACATTTTATGGATCAAGCACAACAGAAGTCTTTGGTAGAGATGAAGAAGACTGCTGACAGACTAGAACTCGATAATAGTAAAAGACGTATTCAGCAACTCCTATATCATACTTATTTGGTGAAAAATCAGAAAAGTATTAGTAGAATTCTATTTGGAAATGGATATCTTTCAAGTTATAGTGAGATGACTTTAGAGATGGAACTTGCTTCTCTTCTTTATAACTTTGGGCTTTTTGGATTTATTCTTTATTTGGGATTTTTCCTTATTATATTAGTGAAATCGTTTATTACTTTATTTAAGCATTTTGATAGGCGTGATGTTTCCTATTTATACTATTTGTTTGGAGTAGCACTTGTTTATGGCTTATCACTTATGGCAGGATATACATTCTTTCACGTTTCCTCAATGATAGTGATTGTTCTTTTACATATTTTATTAGATGATGAATGTAGAAAGGTGGAGAAGACTTGTGATGATTAGAAAGTGCAGAATGGAAGATGAAAGGGCAGTATATGAGCTTATTTGTGAGTTAAAAGAGAAAGAGTTTAATTATGATAACTTTTCTACTGCTTTTCAAAATAAGATGAGTGATGATAGGAATTACTATATTTTATGTATAGAAGGAGATACTCCTATTGGCTTTTTAAGTCTTTCTATTGATTATCAATTGCATCACGCAAGTAAAGTGGCAACAGTAGAAGAACTTATTGTTAGTTCTAGATTTCGAAGTCGTGGTGCTGGGAAGGCTCTACTTCAAAATGCAGTTTTCTATGCAAAGGAGAAAAATTGCGACGTGATTGAACTTACAAGTGGATTTAAAAGAGAGAAGGCGCACGAGTTTTATATTCGTAATGGCTTTTCTAAAGGTAGTTTTAAGTTTAAAATGAATTTATAACTTTTAAAAAGTGTATATTAAAATCCTTAAAAAATGTATATCAAGTTTGTTAAAAAATGTATATCAACTATTGAGATAAGTATGTTTTTGTGATAGTATTTATATAAGAAATATTTTATTTTGTGGCTTTAAAATCTATATAAAAAAGGAAAGGAATTTAATATAGGCTATTTTAGCTAGCATTAAATTGTGTGTGATGATATGAAAGTTGCTTTGAATGAGTATTTACCTAGATTATTAGATGAAAAACTAGATGAGTATTTAAAAGTATTTGGTGCTTTATCAGTAGAAGGACCTAAATGGTGTGGAAAAACTTGGACATCTTCTAAACACGCGCAAAGTGCGGTTTATTTTGATGATGAAGAAACAAAAGAAAAGGCACTACTTGATTTAGAACTTGTATTAAATGGGGAAGCTCCCGAATTGATTGACGAATGGCATTTGGTTCCAAAAGTTTGGGATCGAGTAAGACGTAAATGTGATGAAGATTCCAAAAAAGGGAAATATATTTTAACTTGTTCTACTGAGCTTAATGATGATGCTAAAAAGGCTATTTTTCATTCTGGTGCTGGTAGAATTGGTAAAATTAAAATGCATACGATGTCTCTTTACGAATCACAAGATTCTACAGGAGAGGCTTCTTTAACGGCAATGCTTGAAGGACGTCAGAAAAACGTTAATGTTAAAATACCTGAACTTACAGAAATTGCTCGTCTTATTATTCGAGGTGGTTGGCCTAGTAATATTAAAGTGGACTCTAAAAACGTAGGTTTAATTCCTAAAAGTTATATAGAATCTATTCTTGATAAAGATATGAATGATGATAAAAAACGCGATAAAAATAAAATGAGAATGTTACTTCGTTCCCTTGCAAGAAATGAAGGGGCGATTGCTAGTAACCAAACACTTATTAAAGATACTCAAGAATATGCAACGGAAGATGAATTTATTGAAAGCCGAATTACGGTTTCTGATTATTTGGATGTTTTAGCTCGGCTTCATTTAATAGAAAATCAGGAGTCATATCGAGAAAATTATCGTTCTAAAGAAAGAATTGGCAAATCTCCTAAAAGACATTTAACTGATCCGTCACTTGCGTGTGCTGTACTTAATTTAACAGAAGAAAAACTACTAAAGGATTTGAACACATTTGGTTTTATGTTTGAATCTCTTGTTGAAAGAGATCTAAGGATTTATATGGAATATTTGGATGGTCATTTTTATCATTTTCGTGATAATGTAACTGGGCTTGAAGTGGATTCTATCTTAGAATTTGCTAATGGGGACTATGCTGCAGTAGAAATTAAACTTGGCTATAATAAAGTAGAGGAAGCGAAAAAAGAATTATTAAAATTTTATGATAATATGGTAACGAAACCTAAATTTATGTGTATTATTACTGCTAATTTTTCATCGGTTGTTAAAGACTCTGAAACAGGAATTTATATTCTTCCAATTACAGCGTTACGACCTTAGTTGGTTTTAAAGAGAATGATGAATATGAGGGAGAAAAGTTTATGAAAAAAATTGTATTTGCGATTACTAGTTTGCAACTAGGTGGTGCTGAGAGAGTTTTAGTTGATATTGTGAACCGTCTAAAAGATGATTATGATATTACGATTTTTACTTTGTATGGAGAAGGGGAGAATTTATCTCAAATGGATAAAAAGGTGAAGTGTGTTAGTTTGTATGAAACTTCTTATGAGGCGAGAAGTAAATTACAAAAAATTTTTACTTCTATCTTCATGGCTTTTCCTATTTTGTGGAAAGTACTTTACTGCAAACATTTTAAAGACAAGTATGATATTGAGATTGCCTTCTTAGAAGGACCTGTTACTTGGATTTTATCTTGTCCATCACGTGCTAAAAAAATTGCTTGGATTCATAATGATTTAGAAAGGTTCTTTGATGGTGGAGTCTTTAATAAATGGAAGCATCATTTAAATAAAAAGGCTTATCGGAATTATCAAAGATTAGTCTTTGTATCGAGGGATAACGAACGTGTTTTTGATAAGTTATATTCAGATATTAAAGGGGAGCATAGACTTATTTATAATTATATTGATACCAAAAGAATTGAAGAGTTATCTTTAGAAAAAGTAGACATTCCTTATAAGAGTGGTGCACCTATCTTTGTTAGTGTTTGTCGGTTAGTTAGTCAAAAGGGACTTGAAAGATTGATTCATGTTCATAAAACATTAATTCAAGATGGTTATTTTCATAGAATTTATATTGTTGGTGGAGGTCCTTTGAAAGTAGAACTTCTAGACATGATTGATAAAGAAAATGTAAATGATACTTTTATCTTACTTGGAAAGAAAGAAAATCCTTATCCTTTTATTCGAGCAGCTGACTACTTTATTTTAGCGTCTTTTTATGAAGGATATGGTATGGTACTTGTTGAGGCTCAAATATTAGGTAAGCCTATTTTAATTACTGATACTGCGGCAAGAGAGGCGGTAGAAGGATATGAAGATACTCTTATTATGAAAAATAGTGAAGAAGGAATTTATAAAGGAATTAAAAAAGTACTTACAGGAAATATGAAAAAAGGAAAGAAGAAAAAATATCAAAATGATTCTATTATTTGTGATATAATAAATGTATTAGAAAAATAGTCTTGTTAGAGTAGAGGAGTTTTATGAAAATATCAATTGTAACAGCAACTTATAATCGTCGAGATCTTCTTGTTAGAGTATATGAAAGTATTTTAGAAAATAGTAAGAGTTATTCTGATATAGAATGGCTTATTATGGATGATGGTAGTAAGGAGAGACTTGATGATGTTATCAAAAAATGGAAAAAGGAAGCCAGTTTTCCTATTTTTCTATTTACTCAGGAAAACAGGGGGAAGATGGCAGCGATTAATACTTTAATTCCAAAGACTACGGGGGATATCATTATTGAAATGGATGATGATGACTACTTTGTTTCTAATATTTTTTCAAAAATTGCTCTTGATTATGAGAAAATTATAGATGATGAAGAAGTATATGGTGTGATCTATGAGAAAAAGTTAACGAGTCATAATCGTCCCATTGATTCTTCCTTTGATGGAAAAGTGTTTACTCTTTATGATTTACATTATAAAGAAAAGTATGATTTTGATATGGCTCTTACTTTTAAAGGGGATTATAGGCGAAAGTTTTCTTATCCACTGGAACGTGGTGAGAAGTTTGTAACAGAAGCTAGAATGTACTATAAGATGGATCAGGGCATGAAGGGGTTTTTTATAAGGACTTTTCCTATTATGATTTGTGAATACAGGGAAGATGGATATACAAAAGGTATTGAAAAATTGTTTAAAAATAACCCTTATGGGTATTATGAATTTTTTAAGGAAGTGTTTTCTTATTCACAAAAAGGAATTTTATTTTCAAAGAGACTTTATAATATTAAACATTTTATCTTGTTTGGGTATTTGACGAATCGTTCTTTTTTTCAGATGGTAGTTGTTCCTCGAGGTGTGAATAGAATTTTATTTACTGTTCTATATTTTCCTGGTATAATGTTTTTAGTTCAAAGATTTAAGAGAAATTATAAGTAAAACTTAGAAATTTATTTAGTTGAAATTGTGGGGGATTTGGATGAATAAAGTGAATGAACGACAATCAAATTATGAATTGTTGCGTATTGTATCTATGCTATTTATAATTTTGTGGCATGTAATTTTTCATGGTGAAATATTAGATAATTGTGAAAATGAAGTACTACGATTATTTTTTTTATTCATGGCTTTTGTAGTTCATGTGCACGTAAATTCATTTGTTTTAGTTACTGGTTATTTTCAATCTCAAAACAAATTTAAACAATCTAGTGTATGGTCTCTTATTAATGCAAGTTTATTTTATAGGATTGTTTTTGTTATTTTATTTTCATGTTTGGGATTAGTCACATTAACAAATTTAGAATTATTACAGCGTACTTTTATTTTAAATATTGAAGATTATTGGTTTATTACTACTTATCTTATTTTGTATTGTTTAAGTCCGTTTTTAAATAAATTTATTCGTTATGTCGATAAAAGACATTATGAAAAGTTATTGTTATTACTTTTTTTTCTAATGTCTGTTATTCCTTATTTATCTGGAAATAGAATATTTAATAATAATGGTTATACATTATATAATTTTATTTTTCTATATTTAATTGGTGGTTATCTTCGAAAATATGATATTACTAAAAGCTTTATTTTAAAAAGAATTTCTAAATCTCTTTTGCAGATTATTTTGATTTGTTGCTTTTTCTTTTGTGCATGTTTAAATTTTTCGATATATGAGACTTCACATTTTTTACTTGGAAGTCATCCTATTATTGATGATGTTGCTAATAATTTTATTTCTATGTCTTTTTCTTATAGTAATCCAATGATTATGATACAAACTATTGTATTTTTTCTATTCTTTGGTACTCTAAATTTTCAAAGTAAAATCATTAATTTTTTATCTAAGTTCACTGTAGAAGTTTACCTTATTCATAGTAACATTTTTGTAAATCGACATTTATATCAATGGTTGGGGATTTCTGGTGTATCAATTATTTCATATAGTTTTATTGGAAGGGTATTGGTTGTAGTATTTTTTATTTATGTTAGTTGTTCGATTTTAGGATTTCTTCGACAATCTTTATTTCGATTTATTTATCATAGAAAACTAGCATATAAAATTCGAAAAAAATATTATAATTTTCTAAATAATATTTATATAAGTTAAAAGATTTGTAGGCATTTATTGTAATGATAATTTATTTTATGATATAATGAAATTGATAAAGATATTGGGAGTGATAAAATGATAGCATTTAATAAACCTTCTATAACTGAAAAAGAAATTTCTAATGTTGTAGATTGCTTGAATGGGGGAAAGTTATGTGGTGATGGTAAGTATACACAACTTGTGAATGAATGGTTTGAAAATCAGGGTATTTCTAATTTTTTGTTAACTACTTCTGGTACTGCATCTTTGGAAATGGCAGCCTTGTTATGTGATTTTCAAGAAGGGGATGAAGTAATTGTGCCTTCTTATACTTTTGTTTCTACAGTAAATGCTTTTGCACTTCGTGGGGCAAAACCTGTATTTGTAGATATTGATTCTAAAACTATGAATATTGATGCTGATAAGATAGAGGCGGCTATTACAGAAAGAACGAAAGCAATTTTTCCAATTGATTATGCAGGTGTTGTTTGTGATATGGATAAAATTACATCGATTGCAAAAAAATACCATCTTCTTGTTGTAGAAGATGCTGCGCAAGCGGTAGGATCTTATTATAAAGGAAGACCGGCAGGTACTTTTGGTGATTATGGCTGTTATAGTTTTCATGAAACTAAAAACTATGTTATGGGTGAAGGCGGCGGTTTTATTGCTAATAATGATGAATGCTTTTTGAATGCTGAAATTATTCGTGAAAAGGGAACTAATCGTAGTCAATTTATGAAAGGTTTTGTGGATAAATATACTTGGCATAAAATAGGATCTTCTTATTTGCCTTCTGATATTTTAGCAGCCTTGTTATATGGCCAATTAGAACGATTTGATGAGATTATGGAGAAAAGAATGCATGTCTGGAATACTTACCACGAGTTTTTAAAACCATATGAGGAAAAAAAATTGTTACTTCGTCCTTTTATTCCGGAAGAATGTCAACATAATGCTCATATGTATTATATAATTTTGCCTACTGCTGAGAAACGTGATGAGATGATTTCGTATTTGCGTGAAAATGATATTATAGCGCCATTTCACTATATTCCGCTTCATTTATCACCCGTTGGGAAAAAATATGGTTATAAAGAGGGTGATCTTCCTATTACAGAGGAATATGCTGCTAGACTTATTAGACTTCCCTTATCTGCTGAGATGACAGAAGAAGAAATTTCTACGGTTTGTAAGACTTTAGCAAAGAAGTTGGGTGATTAGTATGTTAGAAAATGAAATATTAGAGTTGCGACCTATTTCTGTAGAAGATACAGACAATATTTTAAAATGGAGAAATAGCAAGGAAGTTAAAAAGTTTTTCTGTATGCAAGAAGATTTAACTAGAGAAGGACATTTATCATGGTTAGAAAATAAAGTTAAAACAGGGAAAGTTGTTCAATATATTATTCATGTAAAAGATTCTGATAAAGATTTGGGGTCTGTTTATATTAGAAATATTGATAAAGAACATTCAAATGGAGAATTTGGTATTTTCATTGGTGAAGTTTGCGATAGAGGTCATGGTTATGGAACAATGGCTATGAAGCTTATTTGTGATTATGCTTTTAAAAAGTTACATCTTCATAAGATTTATTTGAGAGTTTTAGAAGATAATAAAGGAGCGATTGCTAGTTATAAGAAAAATCAGTTTGAAGAAGAGGGAATTTTTAAAGATCATGTGTATAATCCAGAAGTTGGTTATTTAAATCTAGTATTTATGGGAAGGATTAATCCGTATGAGTAAAATATCTTATGTTATTCCCTGTTATAGATCTGAACATACTATAAAGGATGTAGTATTGGAATTAGAAAAATTGATGGTTAGCGAATTGAAAAAGTATCAGTATGAAATTATTTTGGTAAATGATGGTTCTCCTGATGATCTTCATTCTGTTATTCAAAAAGAGTTTTCAAACGATTCTCATGTTCAATATATTAGACTTGCCAAAAATTTTAGTCAACATAATGCAGTTATGGCAGGACTTAATCATGCTAAGGGAAGTATTATTGTATGTTTGGATGATGACGGGCAGACTTCTGTTTTAGAAATTCCTAAATTGGTTTCTGCTTTAAATGATGATATTGATGTTGCATATGCTAAATATCCTAATAAAAAGCATAGTTGGTTTCGTAACCTTGGTAGTAAATTTAATGATTATATGTTAAAGACTATGTTAGATAAGCCTAAAGATTTATATATTTCTAGTTTCTTTGCTATGAAAAGTTATGTGAAGAATGAAATGATCAAATATTATAATCCTTATCCTTATTTAGGTGGACTTATTCTTCGGATTACGAATCGAATTATAAATGTAGAAGTAAGCCATTTTGATCGTGTTGAAGGTAGTTCAGGATATACTTTTAAAAAACTTTTGAAATTATATGTTAATGGATTAACTAATTTTTCTGTAAAGCCATTACGGGTTTCTCTTACATTTTCTTTTCTTTTTATTCTAATTGCTGTTATATTTGGTATTTATTTAATTGTTAATAAGATTATTAATCCTTTAACTCCAATGGGATGGACTTCTACGATGATTTTGATTTTATTTATTGGTGCTGCTATTACTTTTCTATTAGGGATCATTGGGGAATATGTTGGAAGAATTTATATTTCTATTAATAAAATTCCACAATATGTAGAATTGCGAGATGATGAAAATGCCAAAAATTAAAAATCTTATTTTTATTCATATTGCTTTTCTTATTTATTCTATTGCCTCTTTTCTTTCAAAATGTGCTGGAACGAGCAATAATTTTCTTTTTTTCCTTTTCTTTTATGGATGTAGTTTCTTATGTCTTGGAATTTATGCTATTCTTTGGCAAAAAATTTTAAATAAAAATTCACTTATTTTTTCTTATTTAAATAAAGGTATTACTTTGTTTTGGGGATTACTTTTTGGCTTTTTCTTTTTTCAAGAAAAGGTGAAATGGAATATGATAGTTGGAATTGTTATAGTTATATTAGGAATTGTACTAGTTAGTTCTGAGGAGGAAACATCATGATTATTTTATTTCTTTTTTCCGTAATGATTGCTAGTATTAGTCAGATACTTTTGAAGCTTGGAAGTAAAAATGAAAAAAATTTATATATTAATAAATATACGATTGGTGGTTATTTCATTTTGATTATTTCTACCTTTTGTACTGTTATGGCTTATAAAAAAATTCCTTTATCTACAGGGGTATTACTTGAAACTTTAAGTTACATTTTTGTGCCATGTCTGAGTTTTCACTTTTTAGGAGAAAAATTAAGTCGAAAAAGAATAATTGGAATGGTTGTTATTGTGATTGGAATTATAATTTTTAGTTTGTAGGAGGAATTATGAAAGGTATTATATTAGCTGGTGGAAAGGGTACAAGGCTTTATCCAATGACAAAAGCAGTATCCAAACAGTTACTTCCTTTATATGATAAACCAATGATTTATTATCCACTTTCCATTTTGATGCTTGCTGGTATTAAAGAAGTGTTAATTATTTCGACACCTCATGATTTGGATCAATATAAAAAACTACTTGGTGATGGTAGTGATATTGGTATGACTTTTGTTTACAAAGAACAAAAAGAGCCAAATGGTTTGGCGGAAGCATTTATTATTGGGGAAGACTTTATTGGAAATGATAGTGTATGTTTGATTTTAGGAGATAATGTTTTTTATGGATCTACTTTACAAGAAAAATTGAAAGTAGCTTCTAATCTTACAGAAGGAGGTATTATTTTTGGTAGTTTAGTAGACGATCCTACTGCCTTTGGTGTTGTAAAATTTGATGATGATTTTAATGCTTTATCTATTGAAGAAAAACCAGAAAATCCACAATCTAAATGGGCAGTACCAGGACTTTATTTTTATGACAATGATGTTATTGAAATTGCTAAAGGTGTAAAGCCATCTGCTAGAGGTGAAGTAGAGATTACTTCCATTAATAATGAATATTTACGTCGTAAGAAATTAAAAGTTATTACTTTAGGTAGGGGAGTAGCGTGGTTAGATACTGGTACTCCTAAGGGAATGAGTCAAGCAAGTAGATTCGTCGAAATTATTCAAGAACGGCAAGGACTTTATATTTCTTGTATCGAAGAAATTGCTTATTATCAAGGATTTATTTCTAAAGATCAATTAAGAAAATTAGGCGAAAATTTGAAAAAAACTGATTACGGTCAATATATATTAGGAATTGCGAATAGCAAAGAGGAGGAAAATTATGAAAATATTAGTAACTGGTGGGGCAGGATTTATAGGTAGTAACTTTCTACATTATATGGTAGATAAGTATCCTAATTATCAATTTGTTTGTTTAGATGCTTTAACTTATGCGGGAAATTATAATAACATTAAAGAATTAGAAGAATGTTCTAATTATAAATTTGTAAAAGGGGATATTACAGATACTTCTTTTGTTGATCAATTATTTCTTGATGAGAAATTTGATTGGGTTGTAAATTTTGCAGCGGAGAGTCATGTAGATAATTCTATTAAAAATCCTGGTGTGTTTTTAACCACTAATATTTTAGGAACGCAAGTACTAATGGATGCTTCTCGTAAGTATGGTATTAAACGTTATCATCAAGTATCTACTGATGAGGTTTATGGCGATTTGCCACTTGATAGACCTGATTTGAAGTTTACTGAGGAAACACCAATTCACACATCTAGTCCATATTCATCTAGTAAAGCAGGAGCGGATTTACTTGTTGGTGCTTATTATAGAACTTATGGTCTTCCTATTACAATTTCACGTTGTTCTAACAATTATGGTGCTTATCAATTCCCAGAAAAATTGATTCCTGTTGTCATTAGTAAAGCGATGAATGATGAAAAGATTCCTGTTTATGGAAAGGGAGAAAATGTTAGAGATTGGATTCATGTTCATGATCATAATGTTGGTGTTGATTTGATTTTGCATAATGGTCGTGTTGGTGAAGTTTATAATTTAGGCGGACATTCTGAAAAGACTAATTTAGAAGTAGTTAAAACGATTTTAGATACACTTGGAAAAAGCGAGGATTTAATTGAATTTGTCGCAGATCGACCTGGTCATGATTTGCGTTATGCAATTGATTCTACAAAGGCAGAAAAAGAATTAGGTTGGGAAAGAACTTTTAATTTTGAGGATGGAATGAAAGAGACGATCAAATGGTATGTAAATAATCAGAAGTGGATTGAAGATATAAAAAACGGAAGCTATAAGGAGGCATACATACATGATAAATAAATTTAAAAAATATATTAGTAATCATAAATTCTATTTAGGAGTTATGATTTTCTTTACATTATGTTTGTCTATTATTGTTTCGCAAGTTGTACTGTATGCTGATGATTTTTCATTGCATGCAAAAGCATTAAAATATGATATTAATATTGTATTACATGAGTTTTCTTATATATACTCCCATTGGGGTGGGGGACCTACTCCAGGATTTGCAATTATTGTCTTAATGTTAGGGTTAACTTTTTGGAAAATTATGAATATTATTATGATTTCATCTAGTGTTCATATGTTTGTAAATATGGTTATTCCTAAGAATAAAAGAAATGATAAAAATCGATCATTGGTTGCATTTATTGTTTGGTCGTTTATCTTTTTAATGAATATTGGAATATCTAGGGAAACTATGTTTTGGTTTGATGGTTCTATGGCCTATGTTTTAACTACTTTTCTTTCTATCAGTTATATATATTGTTGTTATAAATTTATTTTAGAAGGAAAAAAAGTGCTTAATTGGCATTATGTTGCAATGTGTGTATTAGGATTTTTTGCTGGCTGGAATGGTCCTCAAGCAGGTGCAATTACGGTTTTAATTGGTTTTCTATTTGTTTTATGGCAGAAATTTATAAAGAAAGAAAAAGTTAATAAACTTATTCTTATTAGTAATTTTTTTCTTTTAGCGGGATTTATTATTTTATATATTGCGCCGGGTAATGCTATTCGTGCTGCTACTTTTAAAGAGTATAGTGCATTAGGATTTTTGGATAAAATTATTTATAGATTAGATGTTGTGGTTGATTTAGTAACAAATTGTACTGCTCATAGTCATTTTATGTTACCTACTTATTTTTATATGTTTGCTATTTTATTAGTTGGAGTTTCTTGTGCGATTAAAAATAAAATTGCTAAAAGGGACAAAAAACTATATATGCTTTCCATTATTATTAGTATTGCTTATATATTTTTATATGGTTTATATCTATATGGTGGACAAAATCATATGATTTATAGTTTTTTACATGAGATTTTTAATTATACGATTGAAGGAAAAAATGGTGTTTTTGATATTCTTATTTTGTATTTCAATTATGCATTTTTTATTTCATTTCTTTTATCTTTGCTATATTTGTCATGGCAAGTTTCTAAAAATAGAAATCAAATTATGCTTTTTATAGCTTTTATAGGTGCTATCGGAACACAGGTTGCGATGTTAATGGCGCCTTATTCACCACCACGTTCTATTTATATTACTATTATATTTTTTGTTTTGGCAATTGCTATTTTAGTATATGAATTACGAGATAATAAAGAAGTACTTGCAATTTGTATGATTAGTGGTTTATGTTTTTACCAGATAGAATATGCTTTATGGTTGATTATTATATTTATTCTTCTTCATTATCTTCCACGTAAAGTAAATTACTATTATTTAGTATTCATTATGATTTTAGTACCTGTAATTTCTACTATTATGATTACTTTTAAAGGCTATCGTATGTCTAGACGAGATAATATGTTTAATTTACAACAAATTGAAAAGTTTAAAGATAAGGGACAAAAAGGTACACTCGTGTTTTATAAATTACGTGATGAAAACTTTGCTTTTACACCACTTTATTCTGATGCTCAATGGATTCGAGATGATGTTATAAAATATTTTAATTTAAAGAATAATGTTAAAATTAAAGTGAAATAATACTTTCTTTCTTGCAAATAATAGAGTTTTATAGTATAATAATGCCCAGTTATTTAAGGGGGATTTTTGATGAAGAAAAAAGAGATAGAGATATTAAAAAGTAGAAATTTGATTGTAAAGGTTGTTTTAGTTTGTATTATTATCTTATTGAGTTTTATGCTAGTGTTACAAAAAATGACACTTAGTAAAGAAATATTATATAATCCATATGATATTAAAACGGCTGATATGGATAATTTTGTTTTATTAGGTGATTCTATTACTGCTGGCTATCCAGTAGAGGAATTTTTTGATGATTTGCCAGTTGTTAATAGTGGAGTGAACGGTTATACTACAACTGATATTTTAGATCATTTAGAAGAGATGGTTTCTGTTTATAATCCTACTAAAGTATTTTTATTAATAGGTGTTAATGATATTCGTGGCAATGTTGATATTAAAAAAGTTGTTGATAATATCTCAAAAATTATTAATCAAATAAAAAAACTTAGACCTAGTGCTAAAATTTATTTGGAATCTATTTATCCAATCAATGATACAGATCAAGATTCTATTGATCATGATGCTGTAGCAGGACGAAAAAATAGTGATATTCAATCTATTAATAAGCAGTTAGCTAAGAAATATAAAGATAGTGATGTTACTTATATTGATGTTTATAAGGAATTGGCTGATAAAGATGGAAACTTGCAGTTGAAATATACTCAAGAAGGTGTTCATATGAGTTCCTTGGGCTATTTAAAAGTTACAAAAGTGTTACTTCCTTATTTTCAAGATTAAGTATTAATTGTACACTAATATATAGGAGGGTAAGATGATAAAAGTGATGTTTATTTCTTCAACTGGAGGACATTTGTCGGAGTTATTGCAGTTAAATTCTTTGTTTTCAAAGTATGATTATCAAATTGTAACAGAAAAAACTAAAAGTACTAAAAATTTAACTAAAAAGTATTCAGGTCATATAAATTATCTTATGTTTGGAACAAAAGATCATCTTTTTACTTATCCATTTAGACTTTTCTATAATTGTCTGAAAAGTTTTTACTTTTATTTGAAATATCAACCTGATGTTATTATTACTACTGGGGCACATACTGCTGGTCCTATGTGTTGTTTAGGAAAGATATTTGGTAGTAAAATTATTTATATTGAATCCTTTGCTAATATAAATACAAAAACGTTGACAGGAAGAATTATCTATCATTTTGCTGATTTATTTGTTGTTCAATGGAAAGGAATGCTTGAATTATATCCTGATGCTATTTATGGGGGAAAGATTTTCTAGGAGGAATTATGATATTAGTTACATTAGGAACACAAGATAAAGATTTTTCTAGATTGTTGAGTGCAATAGAAAGAGAAATTAATAGGGGGAGTATTCAACAAAAGGTAATTGTACAAGCAGGGTGTACACGATACAAGTCTAATGCTATGGAAGTATTTGATTTAATTTCTTCTGATGAATTAGATCGTTTAATGCGAGAAGCGGATATTGTAATTACTCATGGTGGTGTTGGTTCTATTATTACAGCATTAAAATATCATAAAAAAGTTATTGCAGCAGCACGATTAAAAAAATATGGGGAACATACTAATGATCATCAAACACAAATTGTTAAGGAGTTTGCTAAACAAGGATATTTATTAGAATTGCGTGATTTTAATAGTTTAGGGAAATTATTAAAAAAAATAGAAAAATTTTCTCCTAAATCTTATCACTCAGATAATGATAAAATGATTCATTTGGTGGATGATACTATACAAAAGTGGAGTGTAAATGGCATTTTTTCTAGAAGTCAGAAATTGCGTGAATTATTTTTGTATCTGTTTTTTGGTGTTTTTACTACTGTTATTAATATTTTGACATACTATATTTTTGCAAGGCTATTTTCTGTTTATTATCAACTAAGTAATATAATTGCTTGGATTCTATCAGTTTTATTTGCTTTTATCACTAATAAATTATTTGTATTTCAAAGTAAGAAAGTATCAGTTGTTGATAACTTAAAGGAAGTTTTTTCTTTCTTTATCTTTCGGATTTTGTCTCTTCTTTTTGATATGTTCTTTATGTATATAATGGTTTCTTTTTTAAGTATAGATGATTTAGTTTCAAAAATTATTGTTAATGTTTTAGTTATTATTATAAATTATTTGATTAGTAAAATTCTTGTTTTTAAAAGGTAGGTGTTCTTATGAAAAAAGATAAAATATCTGTAGTAATTCCTTGCTATAATGAAGAAGAGGCTATTCCTATTTTTTATGATTCAATTAATAAAATTTCTAAAAAGATGGATCAAGTTCAATTTGAATTTTTATTTATTAATGATGGAAGCTTTGATAGTACTCTGGAAAAGATCAAAGAATTAGCTACGAAGGATAAAAGGGTACGATATTTATCATTTTCTAGGAACTTTGGAAAAGAGGCTGGTATGTATGCAGGATTTGAAAATGTGACTGGTAATTATGTTGCGATTATGGATGTAGATATGCAAGATCCACCGGAAATGCTTTTAACGATGTATAGAGAAATTCAACAGGGAGATTATGATTGCATTGGGTTACGTACTAATTCTCATGAAGGATATTCTTTTTTACGAAAAATATGTACAAAATGTTGGTATAAATTGATTGGAACTATCTCTTCTATTCAACAGGTTCCAGGTGCTCGTGATTTTAGGTTAATGAAACGTCAAATGGTAGATTCTATCATTGCTATGAAAGAATATAACCGTTATTCAAAAGGGATTTTTGGTTTTGTTGGTTTTTCTACTAAATGGATTGTTTATGATGCACCTGCTCGAGTAGTTGGAAAGACTACTTGGAACTTTTGGAAACTATTTAAATATGCATTAGAGGGAATTCTTGCTTTTTCAACTACGCCTCTTGTATTATCGGCTTTTATTGGTTTATTTTTTTGTTTTATTTCATTTATTGTAATTTTTGTAATTATTGTTAAGACTCTTATTTGGGGGGATCCTGTTGGAGGGTGGCCTTCTCTTGCGTGTATTATTATGTTTGTTAGTGGCATTCAGTTGTTTTTTTTCGGGATTATGGGAATGTATTTGTCAAAAGCATATTTAGAAGTAAAAAAACGTCCAATTTATATTGTTAAAGAAACAGAAAAGGATTTAAAAAAGTAGAATTCTATTTAAATAGAGGTGAAAATATGAAAAAGTTATTCCTTGCTATTTTTGTTAGTTTATACTTATTTCTTTTTTTATTTCTTTTTTTGTTTTATAGTCCTTTTTCTATTTTTAGGGATTATTTTATCACAACAGTTATGACTACTAAATCTCATCAATATTTTGCTAAAATATTTTATCATGATAGAGATATTTTAAAAGTAATATCTTCTCATAAAATATTTGAGGTAAAAGATATTACTGATTTGAACAAAATTGAAATAAATAGTAAACGTAAAAATAAACTCTATCAAAAAAAGAAAATTTATGGTTATGGTTATACAGGTTATTTAATTGAAGTTTATAATCCTAGTAGAGTGCATATTGTTACTTCTTCGAAATTAGGGAATGAAGGTGAAACTGTATTGGATATTTCTAGGAGAGAAAATGCAAAAATTGTTATGAATGCTGGTGGATTTTTTGATCCTAATTGGTCTAGTAATGGTGCTATTCCTCATGGAACTGTAATCAGAAATGGAAAAATTATTAGTCGGTATGGTATTTCTAATGTTGGTGGAGGATTTGTTGGACTTACTAAAGAGGGAAAATTATTTTTAGGTAATGTTACAGAGGAGGAGGTTTTGAGAAAAGGAGTCGTTGATGCCATCCAATTTGGTCCTTTTTTGATTATTAATGGAAAAACTAGTACAGTGATTGGAAATGGTGGTTGGGGAATTGCTCCTCGAAGTGTTATTGGACAAAGAAAAGACGGTACAATTTTGTTGTTAGTGATTAATGGGCGGATTCCTTCTAGTATTGGTGCTACTATGCAAGATCTTATTGATATTATGAGAAGAGAAAAGGCTTATAATGCAGTTAATATGGATGGTGGTTCTTCGTCTTCTTTAGTTGTTCACCAAAAAGTGATTAATTATCCAGTAGGAGGAGGGAAAAGTGGATTACGAAAATTACCTGTTTTTTGGATTGTAAAGTAAATATTATTGTTGTGTTTTTAACTTTCTTGAAAAAGTTCTTTTTTTTTACTATAATGGTATTAGTTTTAAAATCAGGAGTGAAGTTGGATGAGAAAGAAAAAATTATTATTTTTAGGATATGATTTAAGAATTGGGGGAATAGAAAATGCCCTTATTGCTTTACTACATAATATTAATTATCAAAAGTATGATGTAACATTAATATTAGAAAAAGTTAATCCAAATGAAATAAAGAGAGTTCCAAGTCAAGTTAGAATACAAGAATATAAAGTTAGTAATCATTCTATTTTGTTTTTTCGAAAGATTTCTAATCTTTTCAGAAGAATTCGTTTTTTTATAAAAAATTATCATCGTTATCAATTCTCATGTAGTTATGCTACTTATTCTATTCCAGGTAGTGTACTTGCTCGAATTGCATCATCTAATAATAGTCTTTATGTTCATAGTAATTATGCTCAGTTATATAATAGAACAGAGTTTGTAAACTTTTTTAATCATTTGAAAATAGATAAGTTTCGGACTATTTTCTTTGTATCTAATGAATCAAAAGCTGATTTTTTAAAGTATTTTCCTTTCTTGGCTACTAAGACTGTTGTATGCAATAATTTTATTGATGGACACTTAATTTTGGAAAAATCATTACAAGAGATTAATATTGAGAGAAAGTCACAATTTGTTCTTACTTTTGTTGGACGTTTAGATGATACTTCTAAACAATTAACGAAGTTGTTTTCTGTTATAGAGTATTTAAAGTCTCATCATGTTTCTGTAGAATGTTGGATTGTAGGTGATGGACCTGATAGAGAAAAATATGTAAAAATTGTTAGAACTATGAAATTAGAAAAATCAATTTTATTTTTTGGAAGGCAAAATAATCCATATCCTTATATGAGAAAAAGTGATTTTATTATTCTTACTTCTAAGTATGAGGGATTTCCAGTTGTTTATTTGGAAAGTATTATTTTAAAGAAAAAAATTATTTCTACTATTGATGTTAGTGATGAATTTATATCTATTCCAAATCGATTTGGTTATATTATTTCGCAAGATGAAGAAAAAATGAAAAAAGAAGTTTTTGATATTTTAGAAGATGACTCTTTAGAATATGAAAATATTGATTTTTCTATTTTGAATAAGCAAAAGCAGGAGATATTAGAAGCTATATTTGACCAATTGTGTTAATTTGGTTGGAGATTAAAACTTTTTTTGATATAATGTTTTTGATAGAAGGAGGATTTATGATAAAAAATGTATTACAAAATTTTAAAAGATATTCATTTTTAATGCAACAGATGATTATGCGCGACTTTAAAGTTAAATATAAACGTTCTGTACTTGGGGTACTATGGAGTTTACTATATCCGTTACTTATGATGATAGTAATGGCTATTGTATTTTCGCATATGTTTCGTTTTTCGATGGAAGGTGTGAATTATTTAGTTTATTTGATGACAGGACTTGTTGTATGGAATTATTTTTCAGAGGCTTCTAATTTAGGAATGACATCTATTGTATCTAATTTTGCTCTGATGACAAAGGTTTATATTCCAAAATATATTTTTCCTTTAGCAAAATGTTTATTTGTAGGAATTAACTTTTTGTTGTCTCTTATCCCACTATTGCTTATTATTTTATTTACTGGAAGTGCTGATACTAAATGTGTAATTAATATATACTATTTACTTCTTCCATATGCTTTTATTTGTCTTTTATTCTTTACAGTTGGAATCAGTTTTATTACTTCTACTATTTCCGTGTTTTTAAGAGATATGTTTTATATTTATGGAATTATCTTAACTATTTGGCAGTATTTTACTCCTATTTTCTATGATATAAAAATGCTTCCTCAAAATTTACAAGTTTTATTTCAATTAAATCCAATATATCAATTTTTGACATTTATTAGGACGATTATTATTTATAATCAATTACCATCTTTACAAAACATATTGATGTGTGCTTTGTATGCAATTGGAACCTTTATCATTGGATGTATTGTTTTTAGAAAAAATCAAGATAAATTTATTTATTATGTATAGGAGGAGTATATGATTAAGATTAAAAATGTTTCGATGAAGTTTAATTTAGGTATTGAGAAGAATAATTCGTTTAAAGAAACTTTCATTCGTTTTTTTCAATTTAAAAAAAAGGATAAGCCTGAGGATTTTTGGGCACTTAATGATCTTACTTTTAGTGTGAAAAAAGGAGAAGTTATTGGTTTGGTTGGAAGCAATGGGGCTGGAAAAAGTACATTATTAAAAGTAGTTAGTGGTGTTATGAAACCTACAAAAGGAAAAGTGGAAGTTCATGGAGTGATATCTCCTATGATTGAATTGGGAGCAGGATTTGATGCTGATTTAACTGCACGGGAAAATATTTATTTAAATGGAGCAGTACTTGGCTATTCAAAAAGTTTTTTGGATTCTAAGTTTGATGAGATTGTTGAATTCTCAGAATTACAAGATTTTTTAGATGTACCGATTAAGAATTTCTCATCTGGTATGACTGCAAAACTTGCTTTTTCTATTGCAACTATTGTAGATCCTGAGATTTTGATTGTGGATGAAATTTTGTCTGTAGGGGATATTAAATTTCAAGAAAAAAGTCGTCAGAAGATGATGGAATTAATAAAAGGTGGAACTACAGTTCTTTATGTTTCTCATTCATTGCCATCTATTCGTGAATTATGTACTAAAGTTATTTGGATAGAACATGGTAAAATGGTAAAAATGGGAGATGTTAATGAAGTTTGCGATGAATATTATAAAGCGCAAATGGGGTCGTAAGGAGGTTCTATGAAGAAATATATTCATTATTGTTGGTTTGGAGATAAACCATTTCCTAAATTAGCACAAAAGTGTTTAGAAAGTTGGCAGAAATATTTGCCCGATTTTGAGATTATGAAATGGTCTGAAGAAAATTTAGATTTAGAGGAATGTCCTTTTGTTAAAGGTGCTTATGAAAATAAAAAATGGGCATTTGTTGCAGATTATGCAAGGGCGAAGGCTTTAAAAGAATATGGAGGTATTTATTTTGATACAGATATGGAAGTTTTGAAGCCAATTGATTATTTATTTGATCATGAAACATTTTTGGGAATTGAAGAAAGTGGTTATGTTGCTGTTGGAGTTTGGTATGAACAAAATACTAATGCATTTTTGCCGACAAAATTACTAGAAATTTATCGAAAATTTGAATCTTTTGATGTTGATAATATGACTAGTTTATCTATTCCAATTTTGATTAGTGAAATTTTAAAACCATTAGATTTGCAATATGGTTTAAATAAAGCTCAAGTTTTAGATCATGATATTGCTATTTATCCACGTGATTATTTTTATCCATATTCTTATAATCGAGATAATAATTTGTTTACCGATAATACTTGTATGATTCATTATTATGATGCCAGTTGGCTTCCTTTAAAAAGTAGAGTAGAGTCTCAATTAGTACGTAGTTTGGGTAAAAAATGGGCTTATCGTATTATTAACTGTTATCGTCGATTGCATTTGCTTATGATTAAAATTGCTAAGGTTGTATTATTTCCATATGTTATTTATCGTCGCTATAAACGTTCACAAGAAAATATTACTGATTCTTATTTAGATAGACTTAGTAATACAATTTCATCTATTTCACAAGTGCAGGGGGATTATATTACAATTTATAATTCATATTGGTATGGTGTTACTAGTGCTACTAAAGAATTATTCTCTAATTTAGTTGATTGTGGTGAAATCTATCGTAAGAAAGATTGTGTTGCCATTGGAAATGCTATTTTAAATTCTGGAGTGAAACAGGTTGTTTTTAGTGCTTTTGCTGATGGTTGGAAGGATCTTATTATTTATATTAAGAAAAAGGACGCTTCCATTAAGATAAAAACATTTTGGCATGGAAATCATTCTCAGGTTTTAGATACATATGGTTGGAATCGTAATTTGGAAATTATTGATTTACATCAGAAAAAATATGTGGATGTTATGGGAACTTGTAAGAAGAGTTTAATAGAATTTTATCAAAATCAAGGTTATACTTCTAAATTTATTACTAATAAAGTGAATACTAAAACTTTTGTATCAAAAAAGAAAAAAAGGAAAGATGATAAAATTCGAATTGGGTTGTATGCTGCTAAATGTGATGATTGGCGCAAGAATATGTATTCTCAAATGGCTGCTGTTTCTTTAATTCCAAATGCTGAAATTGATATGGTTCCACTAAATGACGCTGCTAAAAGTTTTGCAGAACGTTTTCATATTCAGTTGGTAGGAGTGGAAAAGTCTTTACCAAGAGAACAATTGTTAGAGAGAATGTCTCAGAATGATGTGACTATGTATGTTACTTTTTCTGAATGTGCCCCTATGTTGCCTTTAGAAAGTTTTGAAGTAGGTGTACCTTGTATTCTTGGCAATAATCAGCATTATTTTGTCTCAGATAAACTTGAAAATGAGATTATAGTAAAAAATGAGGATGATGTTTTAGAAATAAAAGAAAAAGTGGAAAATTGTATAAAAAATAAAGATAAAATTTTAAAAATGTATGAAAGTTTTAAGAAAAAAAATAATGAAAATGCAAAGAAAGATGTAGAAGATTTTCTTCGTATGTGAGGTGTTTTTTATGATAGATAAAACAAGTGATATTATTTATAATTTGGATTATGTTGTATGTTTACCTGCATATGATCAATCTTTATTGGAATCATTTATTTTTACTTTCCAACATGTGATGATGATTGAAAATAATGAAAATGATATTCAAAGTACTATTCAATTTTTTAAGAAGAATAATATTAAAAAAGTTATATTTGTAGATTATTATTTAGAATATCAGGTTATTCTTAATGGAATTGGTCAAATTGACGTTGCCTTTATTTTTACTCGTTCGTTAGCAAGTTTAAGTGATTATATGTTTAAACTTGCATTTGAGGGTATTTTTAACATATGTGAGACTCGAAAAGTTGGAAAAATTGGTGTTTTGAATCATGGGTTATATGAAGTTTTAAAAAATCAGAAGTTTCCTGTTTATGAAATAGCTTTAGATGTAGCAAAATTGGAGTGTTCAGATACCTTTGATAAGACAGTTGGACTTTTAAATAATCAAAATGATACATTACATAGTTTTTATAATGAATTGAGTGCACTAAAACTAAATGGTAATTTTTCTGCTAAGTTGTTGGAGCCTAATCAAATTACAGAAAAGTTTGTTAAAACATTTGAAATTCCTGTAGAAGAAGTATTTGATCTTGAGAATCTTATTTTAGAAAATTCTCTTAATTTAATGGTTAATTTTACTAATAATGATATTTCTTTATTTCTAAAAAGTATGGATGCCGGTATTCCTTGTATTGTTGGTAATAATGATTTTCTTGTTCAATATCCTGTTCTTCAAAAATCACTGATGGTAGAAAGTGATGATGATATTAATGAGATTGCACAAAAAATGGATTTTGTTTTGGAAAATAAAGATGAAATAATGAAAGAATATAAGAAATTTCGTTATGAATATCAAAATATTTCTAGGCAAAGTGTTATTGATTTTTTAGGTTATGAACCAGAATGCTCTAGTTTAGTGTCAAGCGATTTATTATTATCAGTTGTGGTGCCAGTTTACAATGTAGAAGATTATATAGAAGAGTGTTTAAATTCTATTATTAAAGCTAGAATTCCAAGTATGGAAATTTTAGTGATTAATGATGGATCAACTGATTCTAGTGAAGAGAAAATTTCTCCATTTGTAGAACAGTATCCAGATTTAATTCGATATATTAAACAAGAAAATCATGGTCTTGGAAATGTTAGAAACGTCGGTATGCATCATGCAAAAGGAAAGTATATTGCTTCTATTGACTCTGATGATACAGTCCATTCTAATTTCTTTAAAGAGGCGTTGCCTTATCTAGAAAGTGATATTGATGTTGTATTTTGTGATTGGTTATCTATTCCAGAAAATGGAGATTCTTTTGAAACGGCAGCAATTGATTTAAATCTAAAGAATTTGAATAGGTATCAAAACTTTCTTTATACTACGATTATGCCATCTACTTGTAATAAAATTTTTAAGAAGCAGTTATATTCTGATATTGACTTGAAGTTTGTAGAAGGATTGAAATTTGAAGATTTAGGAACTAATCCAGTTATATTATTACGCGCGCAGACGTTTAAATATATCAATAAACCATATTATGAATACAAAATTCGTGGTAATTCTATTATGAGAAGTGGTGTTGGCTATCATATGATGGATATTATTCAGTTGCTTAATGATCGAATTCATAAAAATATTTCTAAATTTTCAGTAGATTTAGATGAATTTTATTTTTATACTTATTATTGGCGAGTTGAAGAAAGCGTTATCAATTTGCTTTATGATTTAACTAGTAAAGAAATTGATGATTTTGTTGAATATATGGAAAAGTCCATTGGTGGAATATTGGATTCTTTATTTGATAATCCTTTTGTTATTAAATTTTTTAAAACACTATCTAAAGATGAGCAGCGGTTTTATAAAATGAGAAACGAAGCATGGAAAAAACGTAAATTTGCTAGCTTTATTAAGAAATGTTTAAAAGATGATAGTTTTTATAAACTAACTGCAGTTAAAATTTTGTATTCTATGGATGATAGTAGGTTATTTAAATAAAAGGTAATGGAGAATATTAAAGATAAAGGAGTTGAAAATGTGAAAAAAAAGTTGATTTTATTTTTATTCTTTTTATTATTGTGGTTTTTTTCTTCTGATGTTTTTGCTATTCCTAATGATAATGAAGAAAATGTCTCTAATCAAGTTAAAGATTATGTAGAAACAAAACTTGTTACTATTGATGGTAAAAAATACTTATTGGGTCCTGATGGAAAGCGGCAAGGTGGATTACAAACTATTGATGGGAAAACTTATTTCTTTAGCTGGGTAGATGGAAGTATGAAGTATGGAATGCTTTATATTAATGATTATTTTTACTACTTTGATGAAAATGGAGTTATGCAGACGGGGCTAGTTACTTTGAATGGTGAAAAATACTTATTTGGAACAGATGGAAAGCGGCAAGGTGGTTTGCAAACTATTGATGGGAAAACTTATTTCTTTAGTTGGGTAGATGGAAGTATGAAGTATGGAATGCTTTATATTAATGATTATTTTTACT
>CAZWXX010000001.1:36710-36938 GCA_964637865.1 uncultured Muribaculaceae bacterium
ACTTTGATGAAGATGGAGTTATGCAAACAGGACTAGTTACGTTAGGTGAAAAAAAATATTTATTTGGAATAGATGGAAAACGACAAGGTGGTTTACAAACTATTGATGGGAAAACCTATTTCTTTAGTTGGGTAGATGGAACTATGAGAGATGGTTTACTCTATATTAATGATTATTTTTACTATTTTGATGAAGATGGAGTTATGCAAACAGGACTAGTTACGTTAG
>CAZWXX010000002.1:0-30009 GCA_964637865.1 uncultured Muribaculaceae bacterium
CACGTAAGAAAGAACGTAAGAAACCAGGTTTAAAGAAAGCACGTCGTGCACCACAATTCTCAAAACGTTAAAATTTACAAGTTTCAATTTTTCAAAAGTCCGTATTTACGGGCTTTTTTGCATGCTAAAAAATTTAAATTATAAACAAAAATGTCGCCGTAAGTCACACATGGGCAAGTTTGTTCACACCCTATAAACCTAACCGTTATAGAGGTTTGTATAAGAATATCATTCAATACCATTAAATTCGGTTCATAGTCCATAGGTGGTCACCATGAAGATAAAAGTAAAGCATATTTTATATAAAATGTGAATATAATATTAATATATATTAAAAAATAATATATTACATATAAAATATATTGATGTATAATATTTTTTATATTAAAATAGTGTGTATAAGAAGAGAGGTGTAATTGAATGGAGAATTTGACAAGTGCTATTAGTGTTCAGGTAGATGCATATGACAAAGAAGTGGCAAATGGAATACTTAAAAATTTAGGATTAAACATGAGTACTTTTGTAAATATGGCAATAAAACAATTAATAAATAAAGACGGAATACCATTTGAAGTATCTAACCCTAAACCAAGTAAGGAATTGCTAGAAGCATTAGATGAAGGAGAACAACTTTTAGATGATTTAAAAAGTGGCAAAAGAAATGGCTATAAAAATATGCAAGACCTTATAAAATCATTGAATGAGGATTAATTACATGAAATATAGAGTTGATTACACAAATAATTTTAAAAAACAATACAAAAAAATAAAAAAACAAGGTAAAGATTTAGATCAATTATATGAAGTTATAGAGAAACTATCAAATGGAGAAGAACTTGACAAAAAATATAAAAACCATAAATTAATAAATGATAAATTTTTTAAAGAATGTAATGAGTGTCATATAACCCCTGATTGGTTATTAATATATAAAATACAGGATGATATGTTAGTTTTATTGTTATTTGCAACAGGAAGTCATAGCGATTTATTTATTTCAAAAGTTTGATATATTCGGACTTTTCGATATAATGAAATAGAAAGGAAAGAAATATTATGAAAGAATTATATGAATTTTTAATTGAGGCCAAAAAACAAACTTATGCGAACGAAAATATAGAGAAACAAGCTTCTTCTCGAAAAGGTTCCCATGATTATGAATATAGTAATGGCAATATGCTATATCATGATACCTATTTTGGAGGAATAAACTTTATGGGAGAAGAAGTTGTTTATAGAGAAGACAATACTCCTGTATGGGGAATGAATTACTATGGTGTTACCTTAGATCAAAACTTATCAGAAGAGGCAATGGATAAAGCCTTAAGACCAGCACTCATGCAAGTGGGAAGTGACGATATAATTCCAGTTAGAGGACCTAAAGAATATATAAATGGAGAATATAAATATAGTTTTAATGTTAGTGGAACACTAGAAAACTTTGAAGGAGAAGAAACAATATATAAAAATGAAGAAAAAGTATATATGTTAAAATGTCACGGAGGAAAAATCATTAGATAAAAATCTCCAGAATAATATATTAAGATTTAAGAGTATTGGAATATCCAGTGCTTTTTTTGTTGGATTCTCCCTGTCATTTTATACTTTCCCTCATATATTATAGGGAGGAGGAATGATATGCTTAATCTAGATTTATTAAGACAAATGTTAGTGATTGCAATTGCCTTAAGTACAGTAACTTGTGCCTTTATTCAAAAAACAAAAATAAAATTCAAAACCAGTAATATTCTATGCATCTATAGTCTACTTCTAAATCTTCTACTTGGTATTTTATTTTGTAATAGTTTTACAGATGTCTCTTTTCCTGCTAGTCTTTGGGTAGGACTATTCTCCTTTATTGGAGCAGATACCATCTATAAAAGCCTAGAAGGAAAACTAGCCTCACACAGTGATATTGTGAAGAAAAATGTGCTAGAGGTACCGAAAGAAAACTTAATAGAAACGGATGTGAATCACTAATGGAGAAACCACTTTATCCAAGTCCCTATATGAGAATTACACAAGGATATGGAATGGGAAGTCATAGAGATAGTTATGCAATAGATGACGCAGGAAGTGATGGTGGAATCGATTATATCACTGCACCCTTTACAGGAACAATTAGAAAAATTTATACGAAAGATGCCAACGAAGTCTGGCTAGAAAGTAATGAACCAGTAGAGTATCCAGATGGAACAGTGGACTATATGACTATTTTATTTGCACACGATAATGATGTTTCAAATCTCTATGTAGGAAAAGTAGTAAATAGAGGAGAGCGGTTCTATGAAGAAGGGACAAAAGGAAATGCAACAGGAAATCACTGCCATATCGAATGCGGTAGAGGAAGGTTTGAAGGGTCTGGTTGGATTCAAAACTCAGCAGGTTATTGGTCTATCATAAATAGGAAGAAACCAGAAGAGTGTTTATGGATTGATGAAAGTATTCATGTGCTAAATAATTACGGCTACCATTTTAAAATGATCGAGGCTCCAATTGTAACACCAACGCCACCTAAGAAAGAAGATAAAACACCAGAGAAAGAAGTACCGAAAAAAGAAGAACCAAAAGAAGAGAAACCAGAAAAGAAAAAAGAAGATGATGCTAAGAAACTAATATTTACCTGCACAAAAGATGATATTTATGCAATCAAGCTAAAAGCAGGACAAAAACTATATCTAGACTAAAAAAACGTTGGCGAGAAAACCAGCGTTATTTTTATCCTAAAGCAACATCTAAAATCATCATGACAGAAAATCCTATTAAAGTAAATAATGCCATTAAGTCTTTCTTCTTGTTGCTCTGACTCTCAGGAATTAACTCTTCAACGACGACATAAATCATAGCCCCTGCTGCAAAGGATAGTAAAAATGGAAGCAGTGTTTGTACTTTCATAACAAGAATTGCTCCAATAACAGCAGAAATAGGTTCTACAATCCCACTCGCTTGCCCATAAAAGAATGATTTTGCCCTAGAAAAACCTTCTCGTCTAAGAGGAAGACTAACCGCGCTTCCCTCTGGAAAGTTTTGAAGACCAATTCCAATTGCCAATGTGATAGCAGAAATCAAAGTAGCGCCAGGAATATTGTAGGCAAGAGAACCAAATGCCACTCCAATAACAAGTCCTTCAGGAATATTATGAAGCGTAATAGAAATGATAAGCATTAAACATCTCTTCATATTAGGACCATCTGAATTTAACTTTCTCTTTTTCTTTTTTTCAGCTGAACTATAAATTTTATCGCCTAAATAAAGTAATAATCCACCACTAGCAAAACCACAAAATGCAACTAACCAAGGAATTAGTTTAAGACTCTCTGCCATTTCAATGGCAGGACTTAAAAGAGACCAAAATGATGCAGCAATCATTACCCCTGCAGAAAATCCAAGAAGAGCATCCATAATTCCTTTTTTAATTTCCTTAAAACAAAAAACAACAGCAGATCCTAAAGATGTAATTGTCCATGTGAATAGTGATGCAATAAATGCCTGTGCTATAGGCGATAAATTTGTAAAAAATTCAATCACAAAAATCCTCTACCTTTCACTAATTTAATCTATGTATAAATAAAAAATATGTATGGGCTCATAAACAATTTAAATGAATAAAACCCTAAACACATAAAATATATTTAGAATTTTGTCTTATGAAAAAACATACAATTACTAAGGTGATGAAATGATTCATAAGTATAAATATTTTCTGTTATTAATGACTTTTTTTGCCATTATAACAATACAAATAGTAGATGCGAATCGCCTGCCACTTCAAAACATCACTATTACAGTAGATCCTGGACATGGAGGAAGAGATCCTGGTACTAGATATCAAAATATACTAGAAAAAGATCTTAATCTAGAAATATCAATGACTCTAAGAGATACTTTATTAAAACAAGGGGCAATAGTATACATGATAAGAGAAGAAGATGAAGACCTTTCAAGTAAATGGGATAGTGGAAAAAAACGTGGAGACCTATATCGTAGAATTCTATTTATTCAAAAAGTAAAAAGTGATTTATATCTCTCAATTCATCTAAACTGGTTTAATAACTCTTATCATCAAGGAGCAGAAGTACTTTACAACTCGATTAATCCAAATAATAAAATATTAGGCGAAAAAATCATGGAAAACTTTAAAAAAGATACCTATACCAATAGAAAACTAATTACCACTGATCTTTACCTATATAGAAATACAAGAGTGCCAGGAGTATTAATAGAATGTGGGTTTCTATCAAATCCTAATGAACGCTATTTATTACAAACAAAAAAATATCAAAAAAAAGTAGCCAAAGTAATAACAAATGGAGTCATTGATTATTTAAAAGCAATTAAAAAAGATACCAAAGTATCTTAAATAAAACGCCTAATCATAACACTAGGATAATAATAATGAATAATATCAGTATAAATACAATGATTTTTAGCCATTTCATTGGCACCAAATTGACTAAGTCCTAAACTAATACCATAGCCTCTAGTAATAAAACGAATATGAGAATCATTGATAATAATAGTAATATCATCAGAAGGTAAATTGAGCATCTTTTTAAAGGTAACCCCATCCATAATTTCATTTCCCACTTTAATACTCTTAATACGATTATTATCTGTTAAAGATAAAATTTCCATATCTTTAATTTCTTCTTTTTTAAGTTTTAAAATATTTTCAAGTTGGGGATAAGTATAATCTGTAATTTTCAAAAATTGAGGAGAAGCATAATCCCATAAACTAGGACGTTTCTCTAAATAAATATATCCCTCCTCTGTAGAAGTATATCCATTACTACAAATATGAACAAAAGGTGTAATATAATCTTCATCATAGCAAACAAATTCTCGATCTGTTTCACTAACTGCTCGAAGTAATTTATGATAAGTAGAATTATAATCCTGAATCCATGCTAATTTATAATAAGATAAAGGTTTATAAATCTGAAATCGATTAATTGCCATAATTTTTTTATGCTCCTTCATCTCTTTCAAAGCATAAGTACGATATAAAACAGTAAGTGCTTTTAAAGATTCTAATTCCATTTCTGTATTAGTATTAGTAGCAAGAACACCAAGTAAATACTCTTTTAGTGTAACTTCTACAATAATATGATCATCCATCTCAATAGTAACTAAATAATTAGAGTCACTATAATCTTGTTTCTCATCAACAATTTCAATGAAGTCTTCTTCATCTAATTCTACAGTTTTCACAATAATTCCATCAATAACTAAAAAAGCTTTATGTCCTTTAAAATCAATATTATTATTTTTTACAAAGTTACGAGTTCTACGTTTTATATCCTCATCACTTGCCTGCAGACCAAGTTCCTTTGAAAACTCATAAGCCATAGTTAAATACAAATACAAAACTTCTTCATTTCCTACCTCTTTTATCTCATATCTATAAAACATAATATCACCTAGTCATATTATGAATATAAATAACTTAAAATATACATTAAAATAAAAAAGGTATTTCAGATAATTTTCATATTGTTATAGATAAATTTATGGTATAATCTAGTATAGGTGAATATGTATGATAGAAAAAAACTTTAAAAATTTAGAAGAACAAATAGAAATATTAAAACATAAAGGTTTGATAATAGAAGACGAAAAGTTCGCAAAAGAAGTACTATTACGTGAAAATTATTTCTTTTTAAGTGGGTATCGCTTTCCATTTATGATTTCAAATCAAGATAGAAAGTTTATTGAGGGAACCAAATTTGAAGAATTATATAGTTTGTTTTTATTTGATAGAGCATTTAGAAATATTCTATTTAAGAACTTACTTATCATTGAAAATAATTTAAAATCGATTACCTCTTATCAATTATCGAAAAAGTATGGATATCGTGATAAAGATTATTTAAAAAGTAAAAACTTTACTAGGAAGCCAGAAAAATTAAGACAGGTAAACGATTTATTGAAAAAGATGAAAAGACAAATTCGTATTAATGGAGGGCAACATACAGCAACACAACACTATGTCAACAATTATGGTTATATTCCACTGTGGATTTTAGTAAAAGTATTATCTTTTGGAATTGTAAGTGAAATGTTTACAATTTTAAAAAGAGAAGATCAACAAGCGATATGTGAAATTTATCAAGTAACAATTGAAGAGCTAACAACTTATTTACCAATTCTTGCAAATTATCGAAATCTGTGTGCTCATGAAGATATTGTATATGAAAATAAAACTCAACGGGATATCAATGATACCGTTTATCATCAATTATTAAGAATTGAAAAAGATGGTGGAGAATATAAACATGGAAAAAATGACCTTTTTGCTTTAATTATTATAATGAAACAAGTATTAAAATATGAAGATTTTTTAAATATGACATTAGAACTAGAAAAAGTGATAGACAATTTAGAATATAACCTAAAAACGATATCAATAAAAAAAATATTAAATATTATGGGCTTTCCAGAAAATTGGAAAGAGCTATCTACTATTGAAAGGAGTGTAGATACAAATGAACAAAAATGCTAAAACGGGAATTATTGTTGTTTGCTCGTTTATAATAGGAGCCATACTAACCCTTAGTATCTTTAAGTTTACTCCAATAATGGATTCATTTTTAAAAACAACAATAATAAAAGAAAATGGGAAAGTAATCCTAGAAGATGGATCTCTTGCTGATTCTGTAGAAAAAGTATATGACTCAGTTGTTCTAATTCAAGGAACAAAAAATGAACAAGTAGCATCCACAGGAACAGGATTTATTTACAAAATAGGCGAAGATAAAGGCTATATTATGACAAATCATCATGTAATTAGTGGAATGGATGCAGTAAAAATAGTATTATCAGATGATTCTGAAGTAGAAGGAAAAGTATTAGGAAGTGACGAATATCTAGATTTAGCAGTAATTAGTATTGACAAAAAAAATGCTAAAAAAGTAGTAACAATTGGTGATTCAACAAAAATGCGACTTGGAGATACAGTTTTCACAGTAGGTTCTCCACTAGGCTATAATTACCGTGGAAGTGTTACAAGTGGACGCCTTTCTGGAAAAGATAGAATGGTATCAGTTAGTGTTGGAAATTCCAATAGTGAAGATTGGGTAATGAGAGTTTTACAAACAGATGCTGCTATTAATCCTGGAAATAGTGGAGGACCACTGCTAAACGCAAATGGAGAAGTAATAGGAATTAACTCGATGAAACTCGTTCAAGAGGAAATTGAGGGAATGGGTTTTGCAATTCCTATTGAGTATGCAATGAGTCATATTGATTCTCTAGAAAAAGGTGAAAAAATAGAATGGCCAGTTCTTGGAATTAATATGATTAATGTGGAAGAAAACCAAATGTATAGAAACTCATACAAAATTGATAAAAACATTACATCTGGTGTTATCGTAGTAAAAATAGTAGATGGAACAGGAGCCTCTAAATCAGATTTAAAAGAAGGAGACGTCATCACAGCAATCAACGGAGAAAAAGTAGAATCCTCTGCCTACTTACGTTATGAACTTTATAAATACAAAGTAGGAGAAGAAATCGAAATTACATATAATCGTGATGGTAAAGAACATAAGACAAAAGTGAAACTAAGCAAGGGCGAATAAACTCGCCTTTTTAAATGAGAAAACATATGGTATAATAAAATAGAATAAAAGGTAGTAGGAGTAATAGAATGAAGATATATGTACTATTAATGCATACAAATACAATGCCATCAAGATTAATTAAACTAGCAACTCGTTCAGAATATAGTCACGTAGGTCTTAGTTTAGATAAAAGTTGTAAAGAGATTTATAGTTTTGGAAGAAAAACGATTCGTGAGATTTGGAATGCAGGATTTACGATAGATGAGAAAGATGGAGAATTCTTCAAAGTATTTAATAAAACAAAATGTAAAATCTATGAAGTAGAAGTAACGGAGAAACAGTACCAAGAAGTAAAAGAGATTTTAGAAGAAATGAAGAAAAATAGTAAAATTTATAAATATGATTTTCTTTGTTTAATTCCAAGATTCTTTGGAATACCAATGAAAAGGAAGAATAGATATGTATGTAGTTACTTTGTAGCAGAGGTTTTATCAAAAGTAAATGTTTATGATTTTAAGAAAGATACTTGCCTTGTGATTCCAAAAGATTTTGAACATATTAAAAAGTTTAGAGAAATCTACCAGGGAAGTTATATACTATATGAATAAGCAGTCCAGAAATGGGCTGTTTTTTGTAAATGTTAAGTCTAGTTGACAAATTGCAAGGAAAAATTGGTAGAATGCAACTGAAATAAAAGATATAATGAAGACGAGGTGAAAAATTATGATGATAGGAGAAAGACTTCTACTCTTACGAAAAGAAAAAAATTTGTCCCAGGAAGAAGTGGCAGAAAAATTAAGTGTTACAAGACAGACAATTTCAAAATGGGAAACAGATGCCAGTACACCAGACTTAGATAAATTAGCACCACTTTGTGAACTTTATGGAATTACGGCAGATGAACTATTAACAGGAACCAAAAAGGAAAATGAGAAAAGAAAAGAAGAAATAATGGATGACAAAACAAAGGGTAATCAGAAAAAAGCAGTAGGAATCAGCCTTGGCGTTTTTATCTACTTTATCGCTGTTGCCTGGATTATGATAACAATACCAGTAATGGATATGAATCCCGTTTTATCTTCTGCTATTTTCTTAGTAATTTGTGGAATCGCAACCTATATTATTGTCTATACCAATCTAGTTTATGGCAATAAGAAAAAAGAAAGTGATGAAAAGAAAGAAGAACCTGTCGTATTAAAACAGATTAAAACGATTCTTTATATGGTAACATTGCTCATCTATCTTTACTTAAGCTTTGTCACAATGGCTTGGCATATCACTTGGATTTTATGGGTAGTAGCATCCTTAATAGAAGAAATTATCAAACTATTCTTTATGCTAGGAGGAAAAAACAATGAAAAGTAAAGGACTAATCATAACATTAATTATACTACTTTCTGTAATTGCCCTAAGTCTACTTGGATTTATGTTTCTATTTATAAATGGAAATATGAAAAGACCGAACTTTCTAGGGATTACCAAAGTAAGTACCCAAAAAATATTGGACGAAACTTATGAGAAAGAATTCCAGAAAATCGAAGTGGATTCTAGTATAAGTGATATCTATTTCAAAAAGTCAATGGATGGCAAAGTGAGAGTGGTAATTCATGGAGAGAAAAAAGAGTTGAATGTAGAAGAGAATGATAATGAATTATCGATTCGTTTCCGTGAGAAAAAATGTGTTGGATTTTGTTTCAATATGACAAAGAACAAAATAGAAATCTACTTGCCAGAAGCATATCAAGGAAACTTAATGCTTAAAAATAATTATGGAGATATCAAAGTAGCCAACTTCAATAATGCAAATATAGAAGTAGACGAAGATTGTGGAGATGTAAGTATTGCAAGTGCCAAAGATATCGTAGTTAGAAATGACTATGGTGACATCAAAATTGGAACAGTACAAAATGCCAATCTAAAAGAGTCATGCGGTGATATCGAAGTAGGAACAGTAGAAAATATCACTGTCAAAAATAATTATGGAGATATTTCTATTAAAAAGGTATTAAATTACATAAGTGCAGAAGAAGATTGTGGCGATATTGAGATAGACAATCTATATATAAACAAAGATTCCAGTATTAAGAATGCTTTCGGAAGTATAGAGATTGGAACTACGAATGAAGTCTATATTGATGCTAAAACAGATTTAGGAGATGTAGAGATAGAACGTAATTTTAGAGCAGCAAAAACGATACTTACCGTTAGAAATAATTGTGGAGACATCACAGTAGAAAACAAGGAGTAAAATCTAACAAAACTGTAATGTAGAAACGCGTTATTCTAAGGTATAATAGATTAATAGAAGGGAAGTAGAAAAATGCAAAAAATAAAAAATGTTTGTTTTATATTAATAGGAACCTTTTTAACACTCTTGGTAATCATTTTGTTCTTACCAATTATGCTAATAAGATGCCTCTTAAGTATTGCTTCCCAAAGAATGTGGTTTTTGGCAAAATAACAAATGGCAAATCAGGAGGCAAATCAGGACTAGGATTTGTCTTTTTTCTTTGCTATAATAACTAGTAAGCACAAGAAGGAGGAAAATATGACTTATTATTATGACCCTATTATAGAAGAATATGGAAGAGGTCCTGATAGATATTGGAATAACGGAACCTATATAATGCCAGGTGGAAAAATTTTTGATGTAGATAGTTATGCTTCCGTTGCCCATGCAGGTGGTTTTGTTATTCCGTTTTTTAGAAATTATATGCATCCTGATGAAGAAACGATTTGGTATTATAAGAAAGAAAAAATGTTAAAAAACCTACTTGAATGGCAAGAAGCTTTATTAACAAAAACCTATAATGTGAATCCCAAAGAACAACAAATGAGACTAGCCTTAGTAAAATATTTTATTAATGTTTATAAAAGTAAAAATACGATATGGAATAGGAATGAAGGATATGCTAATCTTTCAAAGACAACAGGGCTTCCTAATATTAAACAAAACTGGTATGGAAGAGATGTAACGCTAAAATCAGTATTAGTACAAGCATGTGATCACGATGCGATAGAAGGTGCTAGATATAGAACGATTACCACTTCCAAATTTAACATTTATGAGACATTTTATGATTATATTCTACACGATTGGGAAATCTTTCAAATCCCTAAAAAAGTTTATGATGAAAATCTAGAACAATACGTAGACTGGAAACAAAATGAATGGTTCGTCTCAGATAAAGAATTGAGATTAAAAGAAGAACTAACATCCATTTGTAAAGAAGTTCCTCTAGAAGAAAGAGGAGAGTATTGCAGGAGTAAAATAAAAAGAAAAAGATTCGATTTTCTTGATTAAAAAATAAGTTTTAGAAATAGGAGTAGTTGTAGTTATGAAAAGAGTAGATAAAATTAATTATTATTTAGATATGGCAGAAGTAGCACTAGAGCGTTCTACTTGTATTAGAAGAAATTTTGGAGCAGTCATTGTTAAAAATGATGAGATTATTGCAACAGGGTATAATGGTGCACCAAGGGGCAGAAAGAATTGCTGTGAACTAAATGAATGTATTAGAGAGAAACTAAATGTTCCAAGAGGAGAAAGATATGAACTATGTCGCAGTGTTCATGCAGAACAAAATGCTATTATCAGTGCGGAGAGAAGTAAAATGATAGGATCCACTTTGTATTTGTGCGGAAAAAACTATGGAGACGGAAGTTATATTGAAAACTCCAATCCTTGTTCTATGTGTAAAAGAACAATTATCAATGCTGGAATTAAAGATATCTATATCCGTGATAGCAAAGAAAAGTATCGTCATATATTAGTGACGGACTATATAGAAAATGATGAATCGATTGAGGGAATCAAGGGATATTAGATAGTGATTTTAAACGTAAGTGGTAGAACAGATATCGTTGCCTTTTACACAGAATGGTTTATAAACCGCTATCAAGAGGGTTTTGTAGACGTTAGAAATCCTTTCAACAAGAGTCTAGTAAGTAGGATTTATTTTGAAGATGTCGATGCCATTCTTTTTTGTACCAAGAATCCTGCTCCTATATTAGACTTTCTAAAGGAAATAGAAAAACCAATCATTTTTCAGGTCACTTTAACACCATACAAAAAAGACATAGAACCAAATGTGCCAGATAAAAAAGAAGTAATAGAAGCGATAAAAAAGTTATCCTCTATCGTAGGAACTGATAATCTTTATATTAGATATGACCCTATTTTTTTAAGCGCTAAGTATAATACCGCCTATCATATCAAAGCATTTGATAAGTTATGTAATCTACTAGATGGCTATGTAAAACATTTTATAGTATCTTTCATTGATGATTATAAAAATGTTAGGAAAAATGCGAATATTCTACAATTAAGAGAATTTATGGAGGAAGATTTTGAACAAATTGGGAAACATTTTAGTGAAAGTGCTAGAAAACATAATATGACAGTACAGACTTGTTTTGAAGAAAGAAACCTAGTAGAATATGGCTTTCAAAAAGGAGAATGTCTCTCTCATGAAATGGCTTTTCGTCTAACTGGAAAAACTTATAAAACCTGGAAGGCTAGAAAAGAGAAAAAGTGTAACTGCGTAGAGATGGTAGATATTGGCGTTTATAATTCCTGCAAACACTTTTGTAAATACTGTTATGCTAATTTCGATGAGAAACAAGTAGAAAATAATGTTCAGAACCACAATCCTACTTCATCGCTTCTAGTAGGAAAAATAGAGGAAACTGATATGATAAAGGTAAGAAAAAAGTAAAAAAGATAATGATCACAATTCTTTAAAGTGAACAAAGGGAAAAAGTATTAATACATTTATTCCCTTTTATATTGGATCAAAATGAAAGTTATGATTTGTAATAATACAATGATAACAGCTATCATAACAAACTGATGGGCCATGACTATCGTTTTTTCATTCAACGTAAGATGAATACCAAATGTTTGATATAAAACAGGATGTAAGTCTTTAGGATAATTAGTCAATATATGAGATGTTATTTGATTCGTATTTATCTGTCTTAATAAACTTGTCGCTTGAGTCAAAGGAAAGAAAAAGAAAATATTTTGAATCATCTTTGGATAATAACCGATAGGAATATATACCCCAGTAAAGAATCCAATAATGACACCATACAATGTTTCAAAAGTAGAAAATGAAGTGATATTTTGAATAAATATAGCGATGATAAATATAATGTTAGATGCAATAACATTAGATATCATAATAATTTGACAAGAATTCATAATTTCCACAATGGAAAAATAATCATAATAAAAATAAAAAAATAATTCTGTTAAAAAATAAACAAATAAAGTAAGGAATGTAGATACAATGATAGCAGCTATGATATAGGTATAAATAATATTAATTTTTGAAAGAGAAGTAACATAAAAATCTTTTAATATTCCCGTGCATTTATCATTTATAAAAATGGACACAATAGACAAAACACTAGTTGCCCCTATAACAATGAATAAGCCCGATACCATTAACCTATCTACAAACAAATCATTAATATCACTCATAAACCCATAATCAGCGACAGCCTTTATCGTAAAATCTCTTATAAAAAGAAAATACAATGAGAGTATTACAACAGAAGATAATAAACTCAAAAGAATATTTCCCGGTTTTTTTATAAATAATTTTAAGTGCCTTTTAATTAAAGTTAAGTTCATTATCTACACTCCGTCATATTGAAAAAAATTTCTTCTAATGAAGGCTCTTTTAATGAAATAGATGCTATGTTAGAAATGTCTCTTGAATTGATATAGTCTAATCCACTTTTTATAGAGCTTACTACTTTTTCATATGAATGATTATTTTCTTTGATAATTAGTTTTTTGATACCGTTTTGATGAATTAATTTCTGCGTTTTACCTTCAAATAATATTTTTCCCTTATCAAGAATACAAATATAATTTGAAAAGTAAGCTTCTTCTAAATAATGAGACGAAAAAAAGATTGTCATATTAGTTTTTGTATTTAATTCTAAAATCGTATCCCAAATTGTTTTTCTGATATTGGGATCTAATGCCGTAGTAGGCTCATCTAAAATTAAAACACTAGGCTCTATTATAATAGCCCTTGCAATCATGGCAATTCTCTTTTGTCCACCAGAGCATGATCGGTACTTTTTATGAACAAACTCTTCCATATGTAAAGTTTCGATAATCTTCGTAATGTTATTTTTAAGTCGACTTTTATCCATTTTGTATAAGGACCCCCGAATCATTAAGTTATCATATACGGTTAAGTCATCATCTAATGTGTTTTCTTGAAACACAATACCTACTTGATGATAGTGGCTATTATTCTTATGATTGTTTTCTAATACCACTTTTCCTGAAGTAGGTCTTAGTAATTTAACTAAGATATTGATAAGCGTACTCTTACCAGCACCATTAGGCCCTAGAAAGGCAAAAATACTCCCCTTTGGAATCTCAAACGATATATTTCTTAATACGTCGTGATTCTTAATTTTTTTACTAACATGATCAATCTTTAAACTATAATTCATAATAAGTACGATTCCTTTCAATTCATGATCCAACCCTTAATACAAATATATTTTTTAAAATATGAAAAATGCTATGATAATAGAGATAAATGAAAGTAATTAAGAACGAATACGAAAAGAGAAAAGAAAATTTCTATCTTGGAAGAATTTTTTTACTCTTTTTGCTAGTTACGAAACTGTAAGGTTAACTTTCTAATATTTAGGTATAATAGTAATAAAGTATGGTGATAATGTGAAAGTAAAATTTTTAAATAATAGATATGGAATATGTAACAGTTATTAAGTATGCAACACTAGTATTTCCCTTAGTGGCATTCTTATTTACCATTCCTTTTATCCTAATTGAATATCATAAATATGGCTCCATTTCACCATTAAAATCAATCATAACTTACCTTTTTATCTACTATCTTTTATGTGCATATTTTTTAGTTATCCTACCACTTCCAAAAATCAGTGAAGTAGCAAAGATGACAAGTCCAAGACTTCAGTTAATACCATTTGATTTTCTCCTAGACTTTATAAAACACACATCCCTTCGCATAAATGATCTCTCCACCTATCTTCCTGCCATAAAAGAGTCATACTTCTATGTACCCCTTTTTAATGTCTTTTTAACGATTCCCTTTGGAATATTTTTAAGATACTATTTTAAATGTGATAAGAAGAGAGTCATTCTCTATACTTTCTTGTTAAGTTTGTTCTTTGAACTAACCCAGTTAAGTGGACTATATTTTATCTATCCAAGAGGTTACCGCTTATGTGACGTTGATGACTTAATTCAAAATACATTTGGTGGACTTTTAGGATATTACATAGCAAAACCAATACTTACGCTTGTTCCTAAAATAGATGAAATAAATGAGTCGGCAAGAAAACGCGGAAAAACAGTCTCAGGCTTAAGACGAACAGTATGCTATTTACTAGACTTACTGATTTTAATGACAATAGAATTATTAATAATCATATTATCCGGAGACCATTTTTATTTATCAATCATAATTGCAATCATCTATTATTTTTTAATTCCATTATTATTAGGTACAGCAACTCTAGGCCAAAAGTTTCTAAAGATAGAAGTAAGAGATGATCAAAATAAAAGAAACTATTTTCGCACCTTCCTAAGAAGAATAATTGCAGTATCCATCTATATTTTAACCCCATTCTTCGTTTGTTCTATGATGATGCATCAACCAGATAATATAATTAGAGAATTAATAGGATTAATGATTATCGGAATATTATTTTTAATGTATGCAGGCACAGGCTTAAAATACCTTTTTACAAATAAAGAAATGTTATATGAAAAACTAAGTAAAACAAAACTAATTAGTACTATTCGCTGATACCATAAATAGGAAAAGACATTGACGAATGAAAAGATATACTATATATTGAAAATATAGAATCAATTTATGGAGGATACAAATGGAAAAGTACAAAATAGATGATAATGATATAAATAAAAACTTTTTCCATTTTACTGCAAAGAAAAACTTGGGTAGTATTGATAAAAATGGATTAGTTCCATATATCGGGGCTCACGCCAAATACCTGGAGAGAAATAAAAAAGTATTTTTTGTAGAAGGATTAGATAATCTTTTAGTATTATTTGATTGTTGGATAAATGTATATTACTATATGCCAAAAGTTCCAATGATATATACAATAGGCTCTCACTTTTTAAGACAAAAATGGTTCCCACAGATGATTGCAGATGGGTATTTTAAAGTATTAAAGGTGAGTAAACTTCATAGAAAAAGAGCCTTCAAAGTATTTAATAAATTATTAGATAGTAGTATTTTATTAAAATTGGACTTAGAAGAAAATATTGATTTTAAGTATGATGACAAAGATGAAATTAAATTATGGGGGTATCAAGAAAGACATTTAAAGATAATGGGATATAAAGATGAGTATTCCAACCTAGATACATGTGTTATGGATAGATGGAATATGCATACACTAGCAAATCGTGGAGTTGAAAGCAAGAAAATAAAACTATGTGTAATAGAAAATGAAGAGTGTAAATTAAGAGAAATCTTTAATTATTGCCTAAAAAATACCAAGCTGGATATAGAAAATAAGTGTCCAGTACTATACGATTATTTATGCTATCAGAATAAAAAAGAGATATAAGAAGAAAGTAAATAAGAAAGGGAAATATAAGATGAAAGAAATCATAACAAATGAATTTATTGCCTATAAAGCGGGCTTCATCGCTGGAAAAGACGAAATAATAGAAAACTATAAGTTGGGACAAATAATAAAGTTAAATGAAGAAAAAGAAGCAGAAGAGACAAAAAACTGGTATACTTACGGCTATGAAGATGGAATTCATTATTATGGAGAATTAATTGATAATCAGAGTCTTGATTTAGAAAAAATGAATACAAAAGCAGCAGTCAAAGAGTGTTTCGCTGAAAGAGTAATCCGTATGAATGCGGAAGAAGGAAAAGAAATTCCAATTGGAAAATTTAGAATCTAATTTTTAGGAGGAAAAATGGCAACATCAAAGGAATATAGAGATTTTTGTCTAGAACAACTCTCTCTCTTAAACAAAATTACCCATAGGGCAATGATGGGAGAATATCTTTTATACTATGATGATGTTTTATTTGGTGGCATTTATGATGAGAGACTATTAGTGAAGAAAACAGAAAGTAATAAAAAGTATCAGTTGAAAGAAGTGATTCCCTATCAAAATGCAAAACCGATGTATTTGATAGAAGATATGGATAATAAAGAACAAATCAAAAATATTATCATAGATACACAGAAAGATTTATCAAAAAGAAAATGAGAAGGAAAGAGAAAGGAAGAGAAAATGGCTTTTGATTATAAGAAGGAATATAAAGAGTTTTATATGCCAAAAAATAAACCCAGTATTGTCACCATACCAAAGATGAATTATATAGCAGTAAGAGGCAAAGGAAATCCAAATGAAGAAGATGGAGAATATAAAAAATCTATTGGTCTTTTATATGCTATTGCCTTTACGATAAAAATGAGTTACAAAGGAGACCATAAAATAGATGGTTATTTTGAGTATGTAGTTCCACCACTAGAAGGATTTTGGTATCAAGAAGGAATGAAGGATACCATAGACTATAACAAGAAAGAAAGTCTAGAGTTCATCTCCCTCATTCGTCTTCCAGATTTCGTAAGTGAAAAAGATTTTCTTTGGGCAAAAGAAGAAGCAACCAAGAAAAAAGGAATCGATTTTTCTAAGGTAGAGTTCTTATCATACGAAGAGGGAGAATGTGTTCAGTGTATGCACATAGGCTCTTATGATGATGAACCAAAGACAATCGAGTTGATGCATAACTTTGCGATTGAGTTGGACTATATACCCGATATCACGAAAGAGCGTTATCATCATGAAATATACTTAAGTGATCCAAGGAGAGTAAGTGAAGATAGACTAAAAACAGTAATTAGACACCCAATTAGAAAAAAGTAAAATATAACCAAAAATTGATAGAATAAAAGAAGAAAAGAAAAAGAATATAAATTTAAAATCATATTAAGGATTTATTAGTTTAATCAAATGGAAGCACTATTACAGGAATAACGAGATAGGAAGGGAATATTAGGAAAAATATGAAAGCAATTTTTTTGGATTTTGATGGAGTCATAAATGATATTCGTTGCAAGGAATATGTGAATAAAAAATATGTAGAGGAATTAAAGAAAGTAATAAAAGTAACAGGAGCCAAAGTAATCGTAACATCTTTTAATAAAAATGAGTTCTTGGGAAAAGAACAAGTAAGAAAAGAAGAAACACCTTGTTATTACAGGTATTTAAATCCTTTAACAGAAATGGGAGTAGAACTTTATGATTATACTTCTTATATAAAAGTAGACAGGGAAGTTAGAAGAGAAACAGAAATACTTAATTATTTAAAGCAACATGCTGAAATAGAAGAATTTGTACTTATTGAAGATGATTATATAATGCAAACGCTTTATGATCATCAAGTATTTATCGAATATAGTGATGGGTTTACTTCAAAGTATGTAGAACCTACAATAGAAATTTTGAATGGGAATTTAGGATTCTATCCTCCAGAATATGACAGAAGTGAAACTTTTGAAGAAAGAGCAAACCGTCTTTTTCCAAATAGTATTTTAGAAGAAAATAGAAAAGATAAGAAACTAGAAAAACTTTTAAAACAGGTGTCTCTATAAAAAGAAAAGTAGAAAATAGAGTGTAGAAACAAAATGCAACTCAAAGTTGGTAGAATGAAAAATAGTTAAGATTTAAAATGATACTTGGAAGGAGGAAGTCTAATGAAATTTGGTGATAATCTAAAAGCACTTAGAAAAGCAAAGAAAATTTCGCAAGAAGACTTAGCAGAAAAAGTAGGAGTATCAAGACAAAGTGTATCAAAATGGGAGTGTGGAGATGCCTATCCTGAGATGGATAATATTTTAAAATTATGCAGTATATTTCACTGCGAAATTACGGACTTAGTAAATAGTGAATTAGTAGATATCGATTCATTAGACGAAAAAGTAAAAATGAGTATCGTAAAATTAGGACGTGAAAAACAGCAAAAGATGAAAGGATTAAGTAAAGCACTTTATATTTTAGCAAGAATTGGAAAAATCGTTTTAATATTAGGGATTATCTCTGTCATATTAACAATGCTAGTAACCCCATATATTACAAGTAACACAAAACGAAAAGAAAAAGGAACGATAGAATTCTTTGGAGAAGAAATAAAATATGAAGAAAATAAAACTAGTATTACAATTACCCATCCAAATGGAAAAACAAAAATAGAAGGCTACAACGATAGAATGAGTCTAAGTCATCTAGGAGATTATCTAGAGAAAAATTCTATGACAACACTCACAATTTTTATAGAAACTGCATTTTTCTTTCTAGTGATAACATTAGTACTGCTCTATTTTACATTTAAACATTTAGAAGAGTTATTTATCAATATTCATAATGGAGAAACACCTTTTACAATGGAAAACGTAAGACACATTAAAAAGATGGCATTCTTAATGATTGCAACAATTATACTACCATTATTTAGTGGTATCATTACAGAAACAATCATAGGAGAAGAATTAGATATTGGACTAGAACTATTTGATTTTATTTATATTTTATTCTTATTTAGTATGGCTTATATTTTTGAATATGGTTATGAAATCCAAAGAGATTCCAAAGGAAAGATGTATGGTGAAGAAAATGAATAAAAGTGGATTTATAGAAGAATTAGAAGAAAAAACCAATCTACCGAAAGATTCGTGTATTTTGATAACAGAAGTACTAGAGAATCACTTCCTATTAGGAGAAAAACAAAAAGAATTAACAATCAAGGAGTTAAAAGAAAAATTGCAAGTAGACGAAAGTGAAGCAGTAAAACTATATGAAATTACTAAAAATATTTTAAAAAGCGAACTAAAGAACAAACTAAAACATCCTTTTGGAAAACAAAATTAGGACTCTTAATTAGAGTTCTTTTATTTGTAAAATTGTTTTGGGAAAGTAGAAAGTATGATATACTAAAAACAGAAGTTTAGGAGGAAATATGATAAATAAAGAGTTAGAAGCAATTATAAAAAAGTATAATATAACGAATAGAAGTAATATAATTTATGGAACGAATATTCCAATGCCTAATAAAATTCTAGTCACTCCAAGAAAAACAAAAATCAGTTTTGAACAAACAGAAAAATATTTCTTTTACTTTGACGAAAAAGGAATTACAATCTATTTAATAAATGGAGAGGACTATGCTATAATACCATGGGAAGAGGTAATAGACTTTAAAATGACTCATGTCTCAATCCTTGGAAAAATGACCATTAAAACAAAGGATAATACTTATAAATTCCAAATAAATAGAATGGTTATTGGTTGTCCTTGGATCAAAGAAAATAGAAAATATTTAGAGAGTAAGAATTATTTTTATAAAACGAATGAGGAAAGGAATCAAAGATGAAAAATAAAAAGATAACTAGAAAAATAACACAAGGAATGTATGTTTTGACAACGAATGGGGGAGGATGTATCGTGGATGCTGTCTCACAAGTAAGTGCAGGAGATCATCCACTGATTGCAGTTGCGGTAATGAAGACAAATTATACAAATGAACTACTCAAGAAAAACGAAAAATTTGCCTTATCCGTACTTGGAAAAGAAGAAGACGGAAGTATCATCAAAACTTTTGGGCTTCAGTCTATGAAAGATGTCAATAAATTTGAAAATGTAGAAGTAACAGAAGTAGAAGGGGTAAATATTATCAATAACTCCCTAGGCTATATGGTTTGTGAAATTGTAGATTCGGTAGAAAATGATACGCATACTTTATTTATTGGAAAATTAATCGAAGCAGATGTCTTTAAAGAAGAGGAAGCGATGAGTTACGGATACTATCAAGAGCATAAAGATGACCTAATCAAGGTAACGACCGAAAAAGGACGTACTGCCTGGGTATGCACGATCTGTGGATATGTCTACTATGGAGAAAAATTACCAGATGACTTTAAATGTCCAAAATGTGGTGTTGGAAAAGAATTGTTTAAAAAAATAAATGACTAAAGCTAGAATCGAAAAATTTTTCTGGCTTTTATTATACGTAAAAATAAAAAGCAAAATCTTCGTTTTATGCTATAATAAAATAGAAAAGAAATAGGAGGACACAATGAAAAATGTAATAGAAGTAAAGAGTTTAACAAAGGAGTATAAATCATTAAAAGCAATTGACAATTTATCTTTTTCTGTAAAACAAGGAGAAATATTAGGATTATTAGGACCAAACGGTAGTGGAAAATCAACGACAATAAATTGTATCCTCTCTCTTTTAAATTATCAAACAGGAAGTATCAAAATATTCGGAAAAGAAATGAAACCAGACAGCTATGCCATTAAAAGATTCCTTGGAGTAGTCTTCCAAGATGTTGCAGTCTTTGAGGAGTTAACAGTCTATGAAAATATCGATTATTTTTGTGGATTATATATAGAAGATAAAGAAACTCGTGAAAAATGTATTGAAGAATCATTAAAACTAGTAGGATTAGAAGAATTTAAAAAATTTTATCCAAAACAATTATCAGGAGGTCTACTAAGACGTCTTAATATTGCTTGCGGAGTATCTCATAAACCCAAACTAATCTTTTTAGATGAACCAACTGTTGCAGTAGATCCACAAAGTAGAAATAATATATTAGATGGAATAAAAAAATTACGTGCTCAAGGTGCAACCATTGTTTATACAACTCATTACATGGAAGAAGTAGAGCAACTCTGTGATCGTGTAATCATTTTAGATAAAGGACATATCTTAGCAAGTGGTACATGCGATGAGTTAAAGTTGCTTGCACATATAGAAGAAAAAATAACTGTAGAAGGAATTCAATTAGCAAAAGATCAATTAGAAAAACTAGAAAAACTAAAGAATGTAGAAGACGTCTTATATGAAAATAATATATTAATAATCACGTATCAAAAAGGAAAAAACAATTTAGTAAACTTTATTGATTATCTAAAAAAAGAAAATATATCTTACAGTAAAATCTACTCAGAACGTCCTACTTTAAATGATGTCTTTTTAGAATTAACAGGAAAGGAATTAAGAGACTAATGTACAAACACAATTTTGACTATACAATAAAAAACCTTTTTCGTGACAAAATGCTCATATTTTGGACTTTTGCTTTTCCTTTAATCCTTGCTACTTTCTTTCATCTAGCATTTTCTAATATTGAAAAAAGTGAGCAATTAGATATGATTGATATTGCCGTAGTACAAAATGAAAATTATGAAAATAGTGTCCTATTTAAAAAAGTAATTTCTGCACTTAGTGATAAGAAAAAAGAAGAATGTCTATTTAATACAAAATATGTAACAAAAGAAAAGGCAAAGCAACTATTAAAAGAAGAAAAAATTTTTGGGTATTTAATATTAGAAGAAGAGCCAAAAGTAGTAGTAAAGACCAATGGTATAAAACAAACAGTACTAAAACAAGTAATAGAAGAGACTGTTGCCAAAGAAGAAGTCCTAAAAACAGTAACAGAAACAACCTTGAGACAGCATGGAATAGATGAGACAAAAACAGATATAATATATTTTGATTCCTGGGTTAGTTCTATTTATAAAGATATTTTAGAAAAGTGGGAAGATGAACCAACAGTTCTAGATTTTTCTAGTCCTAATCTAAGCTATACAATGATCGAATTCTACACCCTAATCGCTATGACTTGCCTTTATGGTGGTCTCTTAGCTATGGTTGCAATTAACCGTAATCTTGCTAACATGAGTAGTACCGGTAAAAGAGTAGCAATCAGTCCAACTTCTAAAATACACCTAGTATTAAGCAGTGCTCTAGCAGCATACCTTACCCAATTAATAGGCATCCTCCTCCTATTTATTTATACAATTTTCATACTAAAAGTAGATTATGGAAATAATCTATCAAATATCATAACACTTACTATGGTAGGATGCCTAGCAGGACTTTCACTAGGACTTGCTATAGCAACATTATCTAAAGCATCAGAAAATACAAAAACAGGTATCATTATATCTGTAACAATGTTAGGGTGTTTCTTCTCAGGCATGATGGGAATTACAATGAAATATATCATTGATAAAAATATTCCAATCATTAACATATTAAATCCTGCCAATATGATTACAGATGGCTTCTATTCACTTTATTATTATAATACATTAGATAGATTTAACTCTAATATCACAAGTCTTCTTATTTTCTCAGTAATTATGATAATAATATCAGTCTTTAGTTTAAGGAGGCAAAAATATGACAGTATTTAAAGCATTCCTAAAAGTATTGAATAAATCAAAAGCTCCTATTATTATGTATACAGTTTTCTTGATTATCTTTGCAGGATTTAGCATGGAAACAGGAGATAATACAACAAAGTTTATGGACGAAAAACCTTCCATTTATATTGTTAGTGAAGAAGATACAAAAGGAATAAATCAAAATTTAATTAGTTATATGAAGAAAAATTGCAAATTTGTAGATTTAAAAGAAAAAAATCTAGAAGATGCACTATTTTATAGAGAAGTCAGTAGCATTATTTTGATTCCAAAAGATTTTGGAACAGAGATAATGAAGTATCACACTCCTAGAGTAATAATAACAAGTACTAAGGATGCAAATGCTAAGCTAAGTGAGCTAATATTAAATAGATACATACAAATAGCCACCGCTTATAGTAGAATTGCTAAAACAGAAGACGAATTAATAGAATATATGAATACCACTTTAAATAAAAAAACAAAAGTAGAAGTATTATCCAAATTAGATACAACAAGCCTAAATAAAGCTTCATCTTACTATAACTTTTTAAACTATTCTCTGTTAGCAGGTCTAATCTATGTAATATGTCTTATTCTCTCAAGTTTTAAAGAAAAAAACCTTGCAAAGAGAACACTAGTAAGTAGTATGGATTATAAGAAATTTAATAGACATTTATTATTCTCTAATGGACTTTTTGCCATGATTCTTTGGGTATTTTATATTTTGCTCAGTATAATAATAGTAGGAAAGGTAATGTTTACTATTCATGGTTTATTCTATATTGTAAACTCATTTATTTTTTCTTGCTGTGCTGTATCTATCGCCTTCCTAATAGGAAATTTAGTAAGAAACAAAAACGCTATCAATGGAATCGTAAATGTGATAGCACTAGGAAGTTGTTTTTTATGTGGTGCTTTTGTACCAATGGAAATGTTACCAAAGTCAGTACTTACCATTGCTCATATCTTGCCATCTTACTGGTATATTAAAACAAATGAGTTGCTAAAACAGATAGAAACAGTTAATATAGATAGCATCACGCCAATTATAATGAATATGGGAGTAGTTCTTCTCTTTACGATTGGCTTTGTGATTATGACAAATAATATAACGAAAAGAAAACAAAAATTAGACTAAAAGAAAGAGGGATAAAATGACGAAAATAACAATGCTTGGAACAGGAAATGGTGGAACACTAGATTTATATAATACTTGTTTTGCAATTCAAAATGAACGAGGAGTATTCTTAATTGATACTGGTGGAAGTATTGAAATAATAAAAAGACTAAAAGAAGCAAATATAAAATTAGAAGAAATTAAAAATATATTTATTTCTCATAGTCACACTGATCATATTTTAGGACTTATTTGGATGTTTAAAATAATAGGTGTAATGGCAATGCATGGGAACATAAAAGAGAAAATTAATATTTATTGTAATGATACTGTTTATGAAACAATAAAAGGAGTGTCTAATTATATATTATCATCCAAGTTAATGAAAGTAATTTATAGTATTACTAATTTCGTCGTGCTAAATGATTGCGATCAATATACTATAAATGGTATTGATTATGAATTTTTCGATATTCTTGCAAAAGGAACGAAACAGTTTGGATTTGAATGTAATCTTGATGATAACAGGTTCATTTTCTTAGGAGATGAAACACTAAATCCTCAACTAAGTGACAGAGTAAGAGGGGCAGATTATGTAACTCATGAAGCTTTTTGCCTAGATAGTGAAGAAAATATATTTCATGCCTACGAAAAGAATCATTCTACTGCATTAAGTGTTGCGAAAACGATGAATGAACTTGGTGTCAAAAACTTAATTCTTTATCATACAGAAGAGTCACACGAAAATAAAAAAGAACTCTATCAAAAAGAAGCAGAAAGTGCATTTGCTGGAAATGTGATAGTACCAAATGATAGGGAAAAAATCAAAATTAAAGGAAAAATCTAAAATATAAAGGATGAGTCTAAATGGAACTTTATGACATGTTGAAAAATATAACAGGAAAAAATAATGAAGAAGAATTATCAAAAGCGATTGCTACAGTACAAAAGAGATTGAATGGTTTGACTGAAGAAAGAATGTGTAGAATATATAGTAGTTTCTTACTAGATGAATTACATAAAAATAGTACTCCAGCACACTTAATAAACACCTTGGATTTAAATATGAATTATGAGCACTATTTTATAATGGTACCAGATAACAATATTGGATATTACTTAGCAGACTTAACCTTTTCTCAATTTCAAAAGGAAAATAAAGAGTTTGAGCAGTTGATGATAAATGGATATCAAAAAATAGAAGATAAAGAGTTAAATGATTACTTAAGTATCGTTGGAAATGAAAAATTATATGGTTCATATCGTGTGGAGGAGGTTTTCTATACTTCACCAACAATAAAACAGGAACAATCCAATAAACATTGATAAAGGAGACAGATATATATATGATAAAATTAGTAAATCCATCTTTAGAACACGAAAGTAAATATAAAGAAATGATAAAAGAATGGCAAGAATATGGTGGCCCCTATGTTCCTTGTATCATAGATTATGATTGTAAAAATCCAATAGAAGAGTTAGATTACAATGCTGTTTTAAAAGTAGTGGAAGATTATAAAAATGGTAATGTTTTCGATTATGATGAAGATTACTTTGAAAGTTCTAACTTCTATTTTCTTTTTGATAAAGAAGACTTGATTGGAATGGGAGAGGTAAGACATAATTTAAAGCCATTAGGAATAAATACTTTAGGACATATTGCTTGTGGAATTAGACCCTCTAAAAGATGCCAAGGATATGCAAGGGAATCTATCGAGTGTATGATAGAAGAATTAAAAGAAGATGATATTGAGGAAGCAATTGTTTGTCATTATGCGGAAAATAATATTACACCAAAGATTATTGCAAAACTAGGATTTGAATATCGTAATAGCATCATTTCAGAAGTCAGTAAAAAAGAAATAAAATGCTATACAAAAAAGTTAAGTTAGGAGTTGATTATTAGTTTATGAAGAAAATATGTGTAATTGGTAATGGAGTTCATGCAACAAAAAATATTATACCTTCTTTAAAAGAGACAGGTGTATCAATATCAGCAATTGCTAGTGAATATTTAAAGGATGAAGATACTTTTGATGGAATAAAAAGTTACTCAGATTATAAAACAATGTTAGAAAATGAAAAACCAAAAATTATAGTATTATGTAAGACAGCTGAGAAACAATATGAAATTGCAAAGTATTGTTTAAACTTTGGGATAGAAAAACTATTTGTTGAAAAGCCAATGGGAATGAATGTAAACGAAGCAAAAGAACTTGAAGAACTTGCTGAAAAAAATAATTGTAAAGTGATGGTTGGTTTCATGAAAAGATATAGTCCTTGTTATCAAAAGATGAAAGAAATATTAAATAAGGATGAATTTGGTAAAGTAAAACAATTTAATGCAGAATTTTATATTACATCTGGTAGAGCCGGATGGACAAATGAGATTTTTCTCAAAAAAGGTGGAATTCATTTTGTTAATATTTTGCTATGGTTATTTGGTGAAGTAGAACAAGTGAAAACTTACTCTAATTCTATTGATAATAATGTTAGTTTAACATCACTAATAAAATTTAAAAATGGTGTTGTCGGAAACATTAATTTTGTAGGTTTAACTTCATGGAAAGGTAAAAGAGAAAGAATTACAATAACTGGTGAAAATGGCTACGTTTATAATGATAGTGTAAGAGAAATCCATTATCACTTAGATCAAAATATTACAACAAGCAATCGTTGGCAAACAATAGATGAAGAAGAAAATGTAATTAAACCTTATTTAACAAGCGCTTCTGGTGGATTACAAGACTTATATTTACATGGTTACATTGGTGAAATGAATGAATTTATTAATAATGATAACTATGATACAGAGAATGTTGCAACAATGGAATTAATAGATTTAATATTAGAAGGAATTGAAGAATAAAAAACGAGAGGAGAAAATTACATGGAAAAATTATTAATATTAGCTTATATGGGAACAGGAAAAACTGAACTTGAAAGCAAATATGAAAATGTAGTTGATTTTGATTTTCAAGATTATAAATATATTTATGATGAATCAATAAGACATCTGCCTCTTGAAGAAAGAAAAGGTTCTGTAAATTTAAGAACAGAGAATCCTAATTATCCACAAAATTTCTTAAATGATGCACTTAAACTATTAAATGAAGGAAAAATCGTAGTATCCCCTTTTATTAATCACACTTTTGTATCATATGATAGCAAAGAATTTAAAGAGCAAGCAAGTGATGTAAGAATAATTCTAGTATGCCCCGAACGAGACAATTTCAAAGAGTATGTAGAAAGATTTAAACAACGTGGAAATAGCGAAGAATTTATTGAGAGAAGAAGAAAAGAATTTCCAACACTAATTGATATATTTGAACAAACAGAAAATTATGAGAAAATTGTAATGGAAAAAGGAGAATTCTTATCGGAAGCATTAAATAGAAACGGAATCATTTTAAAGCAAAAAACAGAAAAAATGTATAAAAAGATTTAGATTAGAAAGTAAAGCATCAGCAAAATAAACAAAACTAATAGAATTATCAACTTAAAAGTGATAAAATAATAATGAACATAAATAAGGAGGTAAAAATATGTTAGAAGAAAAAGTAGCCATTATCACAGGAGGAACAAGAGGAATTGGTCTAGAAACTGTTCGTCTTTTCTGTGAGAATAAAGCAAAAGTAGTTCTTTTCGGTTCTAGAAAAGAAACAGTTGATAAAGCAGTAGAAATACTAAAAGAGGAGGGAAAAGAAGTAGAAGGTTATTATCCTAATCTTTCAGATTTTAATGATGTCGAAAAAGTGATAGAAGAGATTCATAATAAGTATGGACACATCGATATCGTAGTAAATAATGCTGGAATTTCTGCAAATAAAAAAATAGAAGAAACAACATCAGAGGATTTTCAGAAAATTATGGACTTAAATGTAAATGCAATATTTAATGTAACAAAAGCAGTAGTGCCTTTTATGAAAGAGAATAAGGGAGGAGTGATTTTAAATACTTCTTCTATGGTAAGTATCTATGGACAACCATCAGGAGTAGGATATCCTGCTAGTAAATTTGCAGTAAATGGACTTACGAAATCTCTATCACGAGAACTTGCACCATTTAATATCCGAGTAAATGCAGTAGCACCAGGTATTACCAAAACAGATATGGTCGCATCCCTTCCAAAAGAAATGATAGAACCATTAATTAAAACCATTCCATTAGGAAGAATTGGAGAACCAAGAGATATTGCCAATGCATTCTTATTCTTAGCAAGTGATATGGCGAGTTATGTAACAGGAGAAATCTTATCAGTAGATGGCGCTGCAAGAAGTTAATTGTAAGAAAGGAGATAAAATGCTAAAAGCCTATTGTGCATTTAAAGATTTTAGTCAAGAAGCACAAAACATAATTACAAGTCATAACATAGAACTAGTGATAAATGATAAATCAGAAAAACCTGTAAAGGAAGAGTTAATAAAACTAATAGAAGAATATGATATTTTAATCATTGGAGTAGCATCTAAATTTACAGGGGATATGTTAAAGTATGTAAGAAAACCACTAGTAATTGCAACGCTATCTGTGGGACTAGACCACATCGCAAAAGAATTTTTCGCATCTCCTCTCGTTCAAGTTGTAAATATAAAAACAGCTAATGCACGTTCTGTTGCAGAACATATACTCTCATTAATTCTTGATCTAAATAAAAGAGTTTCTGAATCATACCAATTAGTACTAGATGGCAAAGGTCATAAATCAAATCTTCACGAAAGACCAGATGATATTACAGGAAAAACATTAGGACTAATTGGAGCAGGAAACATTACAAAAGAATTAATCAAAATAATAACAGCATTTCAAATGGAAATGAAATGCTATACTAAAAATCCAGAAAATCATACCGAATTAGAAAAATATGGAGTGGAGTTTGTTCCGTTAGAAAAAGTACTAAAAGAAAGTGATATCATTAATATTAGTATTCCTTTAACAGAAGAGACAAAGAACTTAATATCAAAAAAAGAGATTGAACTGTTAAAACCAAATGCAACTTTCATTAATACATCTAGAACAGAAGTTGTGGATACAAAATCATTAATTGAATATGCCGATAAATACGATTCCTTTTATGTAGGACTAGACATAGATATAGAAAGTTATAACGAATTATTTCAAAAACAAAGAAACAATGTCATTGTCACACCCCATATAGCAGGAATTTCAAAGCAAGCCATTGCTAGAATGGATTTAGAACTAGCAACAAATATAGTACAAAAATTTGACATATAAATAAAAAGACGATAAAGTAATAGTACATAAGAAATAAAATTGTATGTTAACAATGAATTTATGCGATAAAAAGCAGGTGAATCCGGCCTTAAGTGGAATTTAAAAAAGCGGTGACCCCCAGCCATAAATGAGAATGAAAAAAGCGGTGAATCCAGCCTATTCGAAATGGAAATGAAAATAGTGACCAGACAAGAGCGTTTCTGGTCTTTTACTTTGAACCTAAATAAGCTATAATAATTCTAATAAACAAAAGAGAAAAAGCTTAGAGGAGTGAATCGTATGGAAAAAATAATGACAGAAAGATGTCAATTATCAAAAATAAAATCAAGTGATACAAAAGATATCATTAAAGTATATACTAATGAGAAAACTAGAAAATATTTAGGAGGTCCTCTTACAAAAAAGGAAGCAGAAGAAAAAGTAAAAAAACTAGTATCAACTCCTCAAGATATTTATACAGTTAGATTACGAAAGGATAACATGTTTATTGGGCTTATTTATATTTTACCTTACTATGATACTGATTTATATGAAATATCATATGAGTTTCTGCCACAATTTTGGAATAAAGGCTATGCTTATGAGGTAATGAAAAAGTGTTTGGCTATATGTAATGATGAGTTAGGTTACTATGAAATTGTCGCAGAGACTCAAAAGAAAAATATAAATTCTAAAAAATTACTTGAAAAATTAGGCTATTCCAAACAAAAAGAAATAGTACGTTTTTCTGAAGAGCAAATAGTGTATGCAATAAATCTTGTCAAAGAAAGTAGGTGAAGTATGGATTCAGAAAAAGTTGGAAAATTGATAAAAGAGTTACG
>CAZWXX010000003.1:0-28102 GCA_964637865.1 uncultured Muribaculaceae bacterium
ATTTTTATATCATATAATAAAATTTTAATAAGTACGAATTGGTAAAACTAACTGCGTTAAAGTATCATCATCTCTAGATTGAATCAAAATTGGTTTAATTTCCCCAACAAAATGCAAATCAATACTATCTGTTTTAAACGATTTCAAAGCCTCCATCATATATTTAGCACTAAATGAAATTTTAATATTCTCTTGATTATTTTTAAGAATTCTCATTTTCTCTTCCACCCTACCAATTTCTGCAGAAGAAGAACGTAGAATTAAAGTATCGTCTTGTGTTTCAAGTGTTACAATATTCTTTTCTTTATCACTAGTTAAAATACTAGCTCGATCAATAACACTATAAAGTTCATCTAATTTAGCTGTTACTACTAAATAAGAATCAGTTGGCATCAAATTAGAAGTATTAGGATAAGTACCATTAATTAATCGAGATTGAAACTTAACATTTTTATATTTAAATAAAACTTTATTATTAAAGATATGAAGTTCAATATTTTCTTCATCATCCCCCAAAATTTTACAAAACTCTTCCAAATTATGACTAGGAATTACAATATTATAATTTTCCTCACTACTTTTTTCTAAATGAATAACTTTTCTTGCCAAGCGATACGAGTCTGTAGAATTACATTCAAGCATATTTCCTACAATATTAAAATTAATTCCTGTAAGAACCGGTTTTGTTTCTTCATTAGAAGAAGCAAAAGCAGTTTGCATAACAATCTCTTTAAAAGTTTGATTAGAAATGACCACCTTTTTCTTACTTTCCTCTAAATCAATAGATGGATACTCACTTTCATTAATACCATTTAAATTAAATTCACTATTTTCTGTATATATTAATATTTTAAGTTCATCAATTAACTCTATATTAATATATTTATCAGGAAGCTTTCTAACAATATCTAAAATGTATTTTCCTTGAATAATAATAGAACCCTCTTTTTCAATAGTAAAGTCCTCTGTATCATCTGCATAAATTGTTGTCTCAATTGTAATATCATTATCAGATGCTGTTAAAGTTAATTTCTTTTTTGTAACATCAAATCGAACTCCTGCAAGAACAGGTATTAAATTTTTTGTACTAATCGCTTTTGATACTTTATTTAAAGCATCTAATAATAAATCTTTTTTAATTGTTAATTTCATATTTATTCCTTCTTTCTTATATAATTATTGTTATTATTACTGTGGAAAAAGTAGAAAACTAACTTTTTCCTTGATATATCAATACTATTTTACAATATTTCTTGTGGAAAAGTAAAATAGTAATTGCATCTTTTCCACATCCCCTATTCTATATCCTTTTTTAACTTTTCTATGATGTTATATAAATCTTTATTTACTTTAATTTCATTTTCAATTTTTTCAACAGAGTGCATTACCGTAGAATGGTCTTTTCCACCGAATTCTGTTCCTATTTTTGGAAAAGATTCACTAGTAATCTGCCTACATAAATACATAGCAATCTGTCTAGGAAAGGCAATATTGGCACTTCTTTTCTTACTGCGAATATCCTCAACCGAAATTTGAAAATATTCAGATACAATCCTCTGAATTCTGTGGATATCGTTTTTTTCACACATCCCTTTACTAATGAAATCTTTTAAAGCCTCAATAGCGAGATCTAAATTAATTTCCGCTCCACCCATAATTGTAGAATAAGCAATAAGTCTAGTAACAGATCCTTCTAGTTGTCTAACATCATTTCCTATATTAGAAGCAATGTATTCCACAACATCCTGTGGAATTTCTTTTTCAAAAGCTCCAGCCGCAATCTTTTTCTTAAGTATTTCAACACGTAAGTTAAAGTCCGGTGGAAAAATATTTACTGTAAGTCCCCAACAAAACCTTGTTCTAAGTCGATCTTCTAAAAGTTTCAAGTCATCTGGAGACCTGTCAGACGATATAATAATTTGTTTAGAATCACTATATAAAGAATTAAAAGTGTGGAAAAACTCTTGCTGTGATTGAGTTGCAGGCCCCAAAAACTGAATATCATCAATAATCAAAACATCAATATTCCGATATTTGTTTTTAAAGAAATCGACACAATCTAAGTTATTCCCTTTATTTGTTTTTTTATTAATACCAATAAAATCTTCAATAAATTGATCACTCGTAACATAAAGAACTCGTCTACTACTATTTTCTACAATATAATTTCCAATAGCATGCATTAAATGAGTTTTTCCAAGCCCACTATTTCCATAAAGAAACAAAGGATTATACATTTTTCCAGGATTCTCAGCAACAGAAAGTGCTGCCGCTTGAGCAAATTTATTACTGTTTCCTACAATAAAATTCTCAAAACTATACTGCTTTTTTAAATTAGAATCAAGAAAAGCAGTACTAGGAACTCCATCGCTTATAACTTGGGTGAAAGAGTTTTCTTGGACTTTTTCTTCCCTCTCCTGAATTTCTTCTTTTAATAAAAATTCTAGTTCAAAATTAGTCCCCGTAATCTTGTTTAAAGTACTAATAATTACCTCAGAATAGTTATCAGGTAAATGTTTTTTATGAATAGGCATTGGAACAATAATAATTGCTTTTTCATCTTCTAATTTGTAAAGTTCAGTTTCTTGAAACCATATATTATAGGAAAGAGAGGATAGTTCTTCTTTGATTGTTGATAAAAATTTAGACCATAAAATATCGACATTCATCTCTACCATCTCCCCACACTTAAAACTTAAAAATAGTGTATCTCAATTTGTTGAAAAAGAAAACAATTTTTAAGGAAAAAAAATAATTCACAGCTAATCCACAATTTTTTCCACATAAAAAGCAATTGTAAATAAAGAAAAAAATATACTTTTCCACATTTTCCACAAATTATTATGCACATAGTGAAAAAAGAAATCCACAAACCTGTTGAAATTGGGGAATACAAAAATATCTGGAATATTTTAGCACGTTTTATTGACAAAATGCCTCCTTTTCTATTATACTAATGGAGATTTATGTCTGGAGGTGGAGAAAGTGAAAAGAACATATCAACCAAATAATCGTAAAAAAGCAAAGAAACACGGTTTTTTCGCACGTAAAAAAACGTCTATTTTAAATCGTCGTCGTCGCAAAGGTCGTAAAAGACTTTGCAAATAATACCACTGAGTTCAGTGGTTTTTTACTTATATAGTAAAGGGTGATCAAATGAAAAAAGGAATTGTTGTAAAAAAACAAGAAGACTTTAATCGCATCATAAAAAGAGGAAAGTGTCTTAAAAATAGAAACTTTGTAATCTACTTCGAGCCTAATAATCTAGGATATGATAAATTTGGAATTTCAGTTGGAAAAAAAATAGGAAAAGCAGTAGTTCGTAATAAATATAAAAGAAAAATCCGCTCTATCATTGACGAGTACAAAAAAGTCTATCAAAATAGTAGAAATTATATTATAATAGTGAGAAAGAACTGTCTAGAGATATCGCACGAGGAAATAAAGACAAGTTTCTTTAATTTAATAAAAAAAGAAAAAGGAGCGGAAGATGAGAAATAAAAAAAATAAAAAGAAAATAATTACTCTCTTATTATTATTAATGTTAACAACTGGATGTACAAAAACATTAGTAGATAAGAAAGGAAATCCGGTAAAAAATGAAGTAACAGGTCAAAACTTAACAGAAAATATTATTTGTCGACCAACAGATAAAGATACAATCAAAGCTTATGAAAAAAATAAGGTAAAATTAGAAAACTTACCAGAATGTACGGAATTCAAAGCTAACAGTGGTAAATATGAAGGATTATGGACAAGTATTTTCATTAAACCATTAGCATTTATTCTACTTCTGCTTGGAAAAAGTTTAAGTAGTTATGCTCTATCCATTATTATTATAAGCTTAATCATTCGCTTTATTGCCTACCCTGTTACTAAAAAAACAGCAATGCAGTCTGAGATATTAAAAAAAGCTCAACCTGAAATTAATCGTATTCAGAAAAAATACGAAGGTCGTCAGGATCAAGATTCTATGTTAAAACAAAACCAAGAACTTATGGCAGTCTATCAAAAATATAATATATCTCCCCTATCTGGATGCCTATTCTCTATGTTACAACTCCCCCTATTCATTGCTTTCTTCGAAGCAGTTCAAAGAACTCCAGCATTATTTGAAGATAAATTCTTGAGTCTTCAACTAGGAACAACACCAATGATCGGAATCTTTACCTCCGCATGGTATGCATATTTAATTTTAATGATGATCATTGCCCTATCCACCTACTTTTCATTTAAGATGAATATGGCAGGAACCAGTGGTAATATGAACATGAATATGATGCCAACGATGATGAGTATTATGATTATTGTAATGGCTCTATTTATGCCATCAGCATTAGGAATTTATTGGATAACGACAAATATCTTTACCATATTCCAAAATATGTTAGTAAAAAGGAGTAAAGAAAAGAATGGAAAAGCATAAGTATTATGGAAAAACAAAAGAAGAAGCAGTAAATACTGCAAAAATTGAATTACAAGAAGTAGAAGAAAATCTAATCATCATGACTAGTGAAGAAGTAAAAGGAGGACTATTTAAAAGCAAAAAAATAGAACTAGAAGTAGTAGAAAAAAGAGAAGTAGTAAAATTTTTAAAAGATTATATGGTTACTTTACTAAAAGACTTAGGATTTACAGCAAATATTGAAGTAAAAATAAAAGAAGGAGTACCAAACTATATTATATACTCTGATAACGATGCCTTATTAATTGGAAAAGGAGGCAAGAACTTAAGTGCTTTTTCTACCATAGTAAACCAAGCCTTAAAAAAAGAAATAAAAGTACCATTTAAGTTTATAGTAGATGTAAGTGATTATAAAGAAAATCATCAAAAAAGCCTAGAGATACTTGCCAAAAAAGTAGCAAGAGAAGTAGCAGAGACCAAAGTAGAAGCAACACTTGATTCAATGAATTCCTATGAGCGAAGAATCGTACATAATGCTTTAACCAATAATAAAAAAGTATATACAGAAAGCATAGGAGAAGAACCAAATCGTGCTGTTGTAATAAAGCCAAAAGATTAAGTCCAAAAGATTAGGGCTTTATTTTTTTTTATAAATATGTTAAAATATCTAGACATCAAAGAGGGGGAGTAGAAATGGACGAAGAAGAAATTCAAGATATTTTTATGCAAGACTTAGAAAAGTATCCAGTTTTATCAGAAGAAGAACAACAAATTTTATTAAAAAAATACAAAAATGATGGTAATAAAGAATCATATAAAAAACTAGTTACCCATAATTTAGGACTAGCAGTTATGGTAGCAAATAGATATACAAGTAGATGTAAAACTATGAGTTTTCTAGATTTAATACAAGAAAACTGCTTAATCTTAATGACGGCAATAGAAACTTATGACGTGAATAATCAGAATGCAAAGTTTTCAACTTATGCCACAAAGGCAATGAAACAAACACTACAACGAAAAATAGATGAAAAAGATGACTGTATTAAAATATCATCACGCTCCAAAATAGCAAGTAGAAAATATGATGCATATGTAACGAAATGTTTACAAACTAGTGGTAAAAAACCTTTACCAGCAGAAATCAAAGACTCTATTAAAATTAGCAAATACAGGATGGATACAGTAGAAAATATGATTAACTTTCAACCCGTATCTTTAGAAAAAACTATAAAAAATAATACGAATTCTCATTATCGAGAAATAATAACACTTCATGATATAGTAGGGAATAATCAAAGTGATTATTTAGCTTACGAACAAACACAAGACTTTCTTATTTTAATAAGAAGCATTGCAGACTTTTTAACAAAAGAAGAGTATTACACATTTTATTATAGAGAAATAAGTACTCATCCTAAAACATTAAAGCAAGTAGGGGATGAATTAGGAGTAAGAGAAGAAACTATCAGAATAAGACAAAAAAGAATACTAGAAAAATTAAAACCTGCCATCGAGGAAATTCAAGCTAAAACCATTGCAAAATATGGATTAAATGATATGGATAAAAGTGAGTTAATTCCACTGGAACCAAAGAAAAGATTAGCACTTTATTTTTTAAAACAAAATATGGACGAATTGTCATACCAAATGATATATACCAAACTATGTGATATAGAAAACGATAAGATTTCCTATTATCAAAACAAATTCCCAGAGGAACCAGAAAGTAAGATAAAAAAAGAACACCAAGAAATCATAGGTTTTATGAAAGAATTTTTTACAACCTCTGTAATGGAGAAAATATATGAGGAAGAGAAAAAAGATTTAACAATATCAGAAATTTTAGAATTAAATATTAAACCAGAAAGAGCTGATTGTATAAAAGAACAGCAAATATCTACCTCATTGGATGAAACAATAGAATCAATTAAAAAACCATTATTAGAATCAAGCACTGAATCTTCATTCTCATATCAAAAAGTAAAATAATAAATAGAAAAGGAGAAAGTAAAGGAGAGTACTAACATGGATGAACAAGAAATATATGAACTTTTTTCAGAAGAATTAGAAAAATATCCAGTTTTATCAAATAAAGAAACAACTTACCTTCTATATCAGTATCAAAAAGAGCATAATCAGGAAGCATTTGAAAAGCTAGCATTACATAATTTAAGATTAGCAGTTATGGTAGCAAAGAGATATATAAATAGATGTAAAAATATGAGTTTGCTAGATTTAATACAAGAAAATTATTTCATTATGCAAAAATCCATTGCTGATTTCCAAGTGGATAAAGGCTGTAAATTATCTACCTATATTTGCTCTACAATGATATATTCTCTTCAAAAGAAAATAGATGTCGAAGATAGTACTATTTGCATTCCACGAGCAAAAATGCAAAATGAGAGAAAAATCTATAATTATATTGATAAATACTATAAACAAAATGGAAAAATACCAAGTCCAGAAGAAATAAGTTCTGCTACTAAAATAAGTCTAAAACAGATAAATGAAATTCAAAAACTTTCTCTTCTAAATCCTCTTTCTTTAAATTTAGAGAGAATAGAAGATGGAATAGAAGAAGAGATAGTAGATAATATAGAATCTCCTAACAATAATATTACAGATTGGGAACAACAAAAAGATATTTTGATTTTATTAAGAAGTATACATGATTATTTAAATGCAAGAGAATACTATATTTTATATAATCGCATAATAAAGGGATTAACACTAAATGAGATAGGAGAAAACTTAGAAATATCTCATGAGTATGTTAGAAAAATAAATGAAAAATCATTAAAAAGGTTAAAACCACTCTTGCCTAAACTTCAAAAAAGAACAATAAAAGCATGCGAAATAAGTAACATAGACACAAGAGAACTAATTCCTATTGACCCTAAACTTCGTATTAGCTTATACACTTTAAGAGATGTAATGGATAAATTACCATATCATATAATCTATACTAAGTTCTGTGATGAAAGAAATGATAATTTGACATACTATCAAAAATGTTTTACAGATGAATCTTTTTATAATATAGAAGAAACAATGAGAAAAATACCTAAATTTATAAATACCTTTTTGATACCAGAAAATATAGATGAAATATATAATAATGCTCATAAGACTTTATCCGTAGAAAAGATGCTAGACTTAGATATAAAACCAGAAAATATCTTTCCAAAAGATTTTTCACGTCCATTGTCTTATCAAAGTGAAAATTTACAAAGTATATTGAAAGAATTAGAAAATAAAAACCCTCCATATCTCAAAAAAATGGAAGTAAAATAGCAAAGGAGACAGTCATAATGAATAAATATAAAATATTGGTGTTTGATTTAGATGATACTCTAATAGATAATTTTGAAAATGTGAAATATGCTTTTAAAACTATGATAGAAAGTGAAAATGAATCATATGAAGAAGCAAACTTTTTAAAATGGTATGAAATTGATAGAAAATTTTGGGTATCATGGCAAGATTGATTAATAGAATTACCAGAACATTTAAAGAAGGAAACTGGTAAAAAGAGCAAAGAATTTCTAGACTGGTTAAGAGCCCAAAGAGTTTTAATTTATTTTGATAGTAAGATTTCTTTAGAAAGAGCAATTGAACTAAATAACATTTATATGAATTCTCTAACAGAAAATGTAGTCGCAATAGAGGGAGTATATGCTACTTTAAGATATCTATCTGAAAAATATAATATTATAGTAGCAACCAATGGTCCCAAAATAGCAGCAGAAGAAAAAGTAAATAAAATAGGGTGTCTAAGTTTTGTAGATAAAGTTTTATCAGCAGAAAATTGGGGAGTAATGAAACCTGGAAAAGAATTCTTTGAAGGAATTCAGAATGAATTAAATAATTTTAATAATAGGGGATTCTCTAAAATCTGATATAGGTCTTGCAATGAATTGTAATATAGATAGTTGTTGGTTCAACCAGAATAATAAAAGCCTATCAACTGAGTATAACCCAACGATGATGATAGAAAATCTAAAGGAATTACAAAAAAAATTATAAAAAATAGAACCCAAAAAGAAGGGAAGGGTACTATGTTAGAGATAAATGAAAAGAAATTAAGAGAAATCGTAAAAGAACCATTTCGATTAACAAGAGATATTGAATTAAATAAAAAAGTTCCAATTGGCTTAGAAATAGAATTTACAAAAGGTAATTTTGATAATATTTTTAAAAGAGTAAATTCCTATTCCTATTATAAAGATAAATATAATAAAAAATGGACTACTAAAAATGATGGCTTTAATAATGAAGTTGTTTCCCCAATTTTTTACAATCAAGAAAAAGATTGGGATGTCTTATTTGGAATCATAACTATTTTAAAAAGTTGTGGTGCAAAACCATCAGAGAATGATTCACTCCAAATCTCTTTCGGTTTAGAAATATTTAATAATAATATAGATTCACTAGATAGACTTTGGAAATTATGGAGAATTTATGAGCCTGTCATTTATCGTTTTTCTTATGGAAAAAGAGAAGTTGCCAGAAAAATGCTTTATCAAAGAGCACTTCCTATTAGTTACAGAATAGATGAATACTTTGAAATGAGTACCAAAAGAAATAAAAAAGATATTACTTTTGATGAAAAATTTAAAGATATTGGAATCTTTATCCCACATCAAAAAGTTTATGGAATTAATATTGTAGATACAACACATTCGCTAACTGGCAAACCAGAAAGAATAGAACTACGTCCCGTTAATGGAACCATAGATCCTTATATTATACAAAATACAATTCAGTTTTTCAGTCATTTGATTTTGGCATGTCAAGATGAAACCAAAAATTGGAGTTTTCTTGATAAAAAGTTTCAAGACAGAGAATTATTAGAATATACACGTCCATCTACTGTGGAAGATTACTGTGCTTCGTTAGATACAGGAATGCAAAATGAAAACTATAGAAAAATCATAGAATCTTCTGAAAGACTAGAAGATGCGATAGAACTAGGTAATTTTATTTATGGAGAGGACAATTATTTCCATAGAGCCTATCTAAAACAATACATAAAAAGTGAAAAAAGTCTATCCAAAATGTTAAAATAAGTTTATAATAAAACATCATATAAGAAAGGAATAAAATATGACAAAAGAAGAATTAGAACAAGAAAAGAAGAAGAATAAAGAGGCAATCGCTCTTGCAGAAAATAACATAGAAGCAATGGAGCAAACAGTAGAAATACAAAACTATTTAAATGAGTTAGAAAGAAGAACAAAAGAAGCTGAAAAACAAACATTTTTAAATAGTCTAACAATAGGAGAAGATGGGACCATTTTTGCACCACAAAGAAACTATAAATATGCAACACTTTTTTTATCAGAATTTATTAATTATGCTTTTACTTTAAAATATTATGGAAAAAAGTGCTCTGAAGATCCTGTTTCATATATGAAACTTACTTTCGAAGAAATAATAGAATATAGTAACAATACAAGAAAAATATTAAGAGAAAGAAAAAAGTATCCAGATGAAAGTCCAGTGGAAAATCCCTATGGATTTGAAATCTATCCAAATCCTAGAGAAAACTTTGAATGTGGAGAGTCCACTTTCTTAAGAAATTGCCTTTTCGTCTCATCTTATAATTTACAAGAAGAATTAGAAAATCGAGGAATGACTGATGTAGTAGTAAATGATCCATTAAAAACAATCATAATTAGTGATTCCATTTTTTCTACCTTTTCTCCAGTTGATATTAGCGCGTTAAGTATGAGAGAGCAAAATGCCTTTTTTGGAGAAGAATCGCAAAAGATACTAGGTGTAACCTTAGATGATGCAATGTTTACAAAACCACAAGATGATGGAACAATAAAAAAAGCACCATATACTAAATAAGGAGATTGCTCTTCTTTTTTTTTCGCATTTGTGATAAAATAACTCTAGCAATTTGCAAGGGAAGTGAATGTTTATGAAAGATACCATCGCAGCCATTTCAACAGCACTAGGAAAAGGGGCCATATCAATTGTTAGAGTAAGTGGAGAAGAATCAATTAAAATTGTTAATGAAATATTTACAGGAAAAGACTTAGAAAAAGTAGATTCTCATACGATTCATTATGGTTTTATAAAAGACAAAGAAGAGTTAATTGATGAAGTATTAGTAACGGTAATGAAATCGCCTAAAACCTTTACAACCGAAGATATTGTTGAAATAAATTGTCACGGTGGGATAATTTCAACGAATCGTATTTTAGAGACTTTATTAACAAATGGAGCCCGCCTTGCAGAAGCAGGAGAGTTTACAAAAAGAGCCTTTTTAAATGGTCGTATCGACCTAACACAAGCAGAAGCAGTGATGGATTTAATCGAAAGTAAAAGTGATTCGGCAAGGAGACAAGCCCTAGGACAATTAAATGGTAGTGTATCCAACCATATTGAACAGTTAAGAGAAAAGATAAAAGATGTCTTAGCAAGTATTGAAGTAAACATTGATTACCCTGAATACTATGATATTGAAGTAGTAACGATTGATAAAATCAAAACAGTCTCAAAAGAACTATTAGTAGAATTAGAAAAACTACTAAAAGAAGCCAAAAATGGTGAAATAATGAAAGAAGGAATTAAAACGGTAATTATTGGTAGACCTAATGTTGGAAAAAGTAGTATTTTAAACCATTTATTAGAACAAGAGAAAGCTATTGTTACAGATATTGAAGGAACTACACGTGATATTGTAGAAGGAAGTATTCATTTTGAAGGTGTCCATTTAAATATCATTGATACAGCAGGAATTCGCAAAACAGAAGATAAAATTGAAAAAATAGGAGTAGAGAAGAGTCTTTCGTTAATAAAGGATGCCAGTTTAATTCTCTTAGTTTTAAATAGTGGAGAAGAGTTAACAGAACAAGATAGAACACTTCTTGAAAAAGTAGATAAAGAAAAAACCATTGTCGTTCTAAATAAAAATGATTTAGACCAGAAATTAAAGAAAGAGGACTTTAAAGATTATCAAGTAGTAAGTACAAATACCAAAGATTTATCTGGAGTAGAATCACTAAAAGAAAAGATAAAAGACTTATTTCAATTAGAAAAACTAGAAAACAATGATAGTACCTACCTAAGTAATGCAAGACAAATTGCTTTAGTAAAAGAGGCCAAAAAATCAGTAGAAGATGCTCTTACAGGAATAAATAATGACTTACCAATTGACATGGTAACAATTGACTTAAAAAGAACTTTTGATTTATTAGGAGAAATCATTGGTAAGGAATATAGTGAAGAAATTATGGATCACTTATTTGCAAACTTTTGTGTTGGAAAGTAAAAGAAAGAAGGAATAATATGAAGTATGAAGTAATTGTTGTTGGTGGAGGACATGCAGGTTGTGAAGCTTCCCTTGCCACCTCTAGAAAAGGACATAAAACTCTCCTTGTAACAGGAAATATAAAAAATATCGCTGATATGCCATGTAACCCTTCTATTGGAGGACCAGCAAAAGGAGTCGTAGTCCGCGAAATAGATGCTCTCGGTGGTGAAATGGGAAGAAATGCAGATAAAGGTGCTCTTCAGATGAAAATGTTAAATACCAAAAAAGGACCTGCCGTGCAAGCCTTACGTGCCCAAGAGGACAAAATAACTTATCCAAAGGAGATGTTAAAAACACTAGAACAAGAAGAAAATCTAGATATAAAAGAATCATTAGTTGAAGATTTAATCGTAGAAGAGGAAAAAATAAAAGGAGTAATCCTAGAAGATGGTACAGAAATTTTTTGTGATGCCGTAATACTAACTACAGGAACATACTTAAAAAGTAGCATTCTAAGAGGTGATACCAAAATAAGTGAAGGTCCCCATGGAGAACGACCTAGTAAATTTTTAAGTGATTCTCTAAGAAAATTAGGCTTTACAATCTTAAGACTAAAAACAGGGACTCCTCCTAGAATTGAAAAGTCATCCATTGATTTTAGTAAAACATCCAAAGAAAAAGGAGACGAGATATCACATACCTTTTCTTATGAAAAAAAAGTATATTATGATGTAGAAAATCAGGAGCCATGTCATTTAATTTATACCACTGAAAAAACACATAAAATAATAAATGAAAACTTAGAAAGATCAAGCATGTATGGTGGTTATGTAGAAGGAGTAGGACCTAGATATTGCCCATCTATTGAAGATAAAGTAGTAAGATTTAAAGATAAAGAGCGCCACCAATTATTCCTAGAACCAGAAAGTATATATTATGATGATATCTATGTTCAAGGTTTCTCAACAAGTATGCCCATTGATGTCCAAGAAAAAATGGTTCACAGTCTTCCTGGACTTGAAAATGCTATAATTAAAAGATACGCTTATGCTATTGAATATGATGCAATAGATTCAAGACAACTAAAGCAAAGTCTAGAAACAAAACTTGTTGAAAATCTTTTCACCGCAGGGCAAATTAATGGAACAAGTGGTTATGAAGAAGCGGCGGGACAAGGTTTAATAGCAGGAATTAACGCATCCCTAAAATTAGAAGGAAAAGAACCATTAGTCTTAAAAAGAAATGAAGCATATATTGGTGTTTTAATAGATGATCTTGTAACTAAAGGAGTAAAAGATCCATATCGACTTTTAACTTCTCGTGCAGAATATCGTCTTCTATTAAGACATGATAATGCCGACTTACGATTAAGAGAATATGGCTATCAAGTAGGACTAATTCCTGAAAAAATCTATCAAAAGTTTCAAGCAAAAAAAGAAAATATCAAAAAATTAAAAGAACTATTACAAACAACAAAAATTACTCCCAAAAAAGAGATAAACGAATATTTAAGTATGATTCCAACAGCAGAATTAAAAGATGGGATTACGCTTTATAATTTATTAAAGCGTCCAGAAGTAAAAATAAAGCATATCAAACATTTTATAGAAATACCGTATGATGAAGATGTATGTTACCAAATAGAAATTACTTGCCGTTATGAAGGATATATTGAAAAAGCAGAAAAAGAAGCAGAAAAAATGTTATCCCTTGAAAATAAAAAATTACCAAATGATATTGATTATAAAAAAATACCCAATCTTGCTAGTGAAGCAGTAGAAAAACTAATGGCAATTCGCCCAACATCTCTTGGACAAGCCTCTAGAATTAGTGGAGTAAATCCTGCTGATATTTCAATTTTAATGATTTATTTAAGAAAGAGAGAAAATAATGACTAAAGAAGAATTTGTTCTTGCCGTAGAAAAACTAAATATTACCATAACAGATGATATGTTAGAAAAATTAAATCGTTTCCATCATTTGTTAATAGAATGGAATGAAAAGTTAAACTTAACTAGAATTACAGAAGAAAAAGATGTTTATCTAAAACATTTTTATGATAGCCTAACCCTTGTAAAAGTAGTGGATTTAAATAAAAAAGAAACCCTATGTGATGTAGGAAGTGGAGCAGGTTTTCCCGGAATTGTCTTAAAAATTGTCTATCCTCATTTAAAAATCACACTTTTAGACTCTCTAAACAAAAGAGTAATCTACTTAAATGAAATCATAAAAGAGCTAGATTTAAAAAATATCAAAGCAATTCATACTAGGGGAGAAGACTATAAAGAAACATTTGATGTAGTAACAGCTCGTGCGGTTGCTAATATTGAAAAGTTGTTAGGATACACAATGCACCTAGTAAAAGAAGATGGAATCTTTATTGCCATGAAAGGAAATATTGAGAATGAATTAACAAAAGAAGTATCAACAAAAATATCTAAAAAATATAATATAAAGAGAATAGAAAAATTTATATTACCAAAAGAAGACAGTGCCAGAAGTTTAATTGTAATAGAACAAAAAAATAATATAAGTACACAGTTTACAGAGAAATCATCAAAAATTCATTGAAAGATTTCTTTTTTTGTTTTATAATGTACTATAGGGAAACTAAAAAGAATAAAAGTGAGGGATGTTTATGCATTCAGAAAATGAAGTAGTATATCTACATTTAGATGATATTATACCAAATAGATTTCAACCAAGAGAGGTCTTTGATGAAAGAGCTCTAAAAGAACTTGCCATTTCAATCAAAGAACATGGTGTAATTCAGCCAATTATTGTAAGAAATATTGGAAATAAATATGAAATTATTGCAGGAGAAAGACGTTATAAGGCTTCTGCCTTAGCAGGACTTACCAAAATTCCAGCCATTGTCCGTAATTTAGATGATAAAGAAAGTTCAAAAGTTGCCCTTTTAGAAAACTTACAACGAAAAAATCTAAATCCAGTAGAAGAAGCTAGAACCTATCAAAAAATTTTAGAATTAGATCAAATGACACAGGAAGAACTTGCAAAAACAATGGGAAAAAGTCAATCTGCGGTTGCAAACAAATTGCGACTACTTGCCCTAACAGATGAAGTACAGCAAGCCCTTCTAAAAGAACAAATTTCAGAACGTCATGCTAGAACCCTATTAAATTTTGAAGATCCAGAAGAACAAAAAGAAATGGTAAAAAAAGTAATTGAGTCTCGTATGACAGTAAGAGAACTAGAACAAGAAGTGAAAAAAATGGATGAACAAGAAAATCAGACAGTAACCCAAAATTTAAGTCCAAATATGAATTTAGCCGAAAAGGAAGAAAATATGGGCTTAACGATTCCAAATAATGGTATTCAATTAGGCATAAATATGCCACAAACAAATGAAAAACCAAAATTAATGGATAATATCGATGGAAATACAAATTATATGAATAATGATATGTTCGCAGAAAGTAAACCATTGGAAACTAATAAAAAGGTAGACCCACCTAAATTTATTAATTACGGAGAAATAGATCCAGACGAAGAGGAAGATGACGAAGAAGGCGAATCCTTTAATTTTGGGACTACTTCGGCTGGAATGCCTATAGATATTTCGGCACTAAAAGAAAATACAAAAGATATCAATGAACCTCAAAAGAAAATTGCTGATTTAGACAGTTTACTAAAAATAAATCCAGTACCAACGACTCCACAAGAGGAATCTTCTCCATTAGAATCTGGTTCTAGATTCTTTAATCAAAACGAAGAAAAGGAAGAAACATTCAAAACAGCACCAATAGAAAACGAGTCAACTCCAGATATTAGTAGTTTCTTTGGAAATGCCCCAACATCTCTTGGGTTTAACTCATCATCAGACCAAAAAAATACCTCTTCTGGAAATAGAAAAATTACTGTAAAAGAAGCAATTGAGAAAATTCGAGAAAATATTAAAGAATTAGAAAAAAGTGGTGTAAATATTGATAGCGATGAAATAAATTTTGAAAACTCTTATCAGATTGTCATAAAAATAAGCAAGAATAATTAAGATAAAGGTAGAGAAATCTACTTTTTTTTGCCAAAAGCATTTTAAAAGTCGTCATATTTTGATACAATAGATTAGTAATTATAAGTAGAAAAAGGTGATAAAATGGGAAAGGTTATTTCATTAGTAAATCAAAAGGGTGGAGTAGGAAAAACAACAACAAGTATTAACCTTTCTGCTTCCCTTGCAGTCCTTGGAAAAAAAGTCTTACTAATTGACTTAGATCCACAGGGAAATACTACAACAGGAGTAGGAATTAATAAAGGCGATATTGATAAATCCATTTATGATGTTTTAATTGGCAAATGTCGCCTAGAAGAAGCGATGATAAAAACAAAATATAAGAACTTATATGTTATGCCTGCAACAATTAATCTAGCAGGACTAGATATTGAACTCTTAGAAAAAAGTCAAAATGAACCAGGCTTTGCCAAAGGAGCTCAGTTAAAAAAACATATTGATGAAGTAAGAGAAAGTTTTGATTTTATAATCATTGACTGTCCACCATCACTAGGATTAATTACAACGAATGCACTAACAGCATCTAACTCAGTAATTATTCCAGTACAATGTGAATTCTTCGCTTTAGAGGGAATCATGCAATTGTTAAATACAATTATGTTAGCCCAAAAAAATTTAAATCCAGATTTAGATATTGAAGGAGTCTTATTAACAATGTTAGATTCTAGAACCAATTTAGGATTTGAAGTAGTGGATGATATTAGGAAATTCTTTAAAGAAAGAGTCTATAATACCATTATTCCAAGATTAATACGTCTAACAGAAGCCCCATCACATGGAGAACCAATTATAGCATATGATCCCAAAAGTCGAGGATCTGCAGCATATATAAACTTAGCAAAGGAAGTGATTGAGAGAAATGGAAACAGCTAAAAGAAGAGCTCTAGGTAGAGGTTTAGAAGAATTATTTAATAATGAGCCAATAGATTATGAAAAAATGGAAGAGAAGATTGTAACCTCTACACCACAAGAAGAAATCATAAAAATTCCATTAAATGAATTAAGAAGTAACCCATATCAACCAAGAAAAAATTTTGATGAAGAAGCCTTAAAAGAACTTGCAGATTCTATTAAACAGCACGGTGTTTTTCAACCAATTATTGTAAAAAAAAGCATTAAGGGATATGAAATTATTGCAGGAGAGCGCCGTGTAAAAGCCTCTATATTAGCAGGACTAGAAGAAATTCCAGCAATTATTAGAGATTTTACAGATAGTGAGATGATGGAAATTGCCCTTCTAGAAAACTTACAAAGAGAAAATTTAAGCGCTCTAGAAGAAGCAGAAGCTTATAAAAAACTATTAGATAATTTAAGTCTTACTCAAGAAGCACTAGCGATTCGTCTTGGAAAAAGTAGAAGCCATATTACCAATATGCTAGGTTTATTAACATTACCAGAAAAAGTAAAGACACTAATTATAGAAAATAAATTATCTATGGGTCATGCTAGAATACTAAGCAAATTAGAAGAGGAAGAAAAGGTAATAGACTTAGCAGATAAAGTAATCAAAGAAAGATTAAGTGTAAGAGAATTAGAAGATCTCACCACATCTCCAGAAGAGTTTACCCGTAAAAATAAAATCACTCGAAAAAAAACCATAGAAGATGCAGAATATCAAGGAATTGAAGAAGTTATGAGTGAAAAATTAGGAACAAAAGTAAAAATAAAAAATAAAAAGTTAGTAATTAGTTTTACAAACGATAATGATTTAAATAGATTATTAGAAATTATGAATCTGAATTCATAGAAAGGAGAAAAAATATGGAAATCTTTGGAACTGTATTCTTTGAAGATTTACAAAAATATATATCACCTATTGTATATATAATTATTGGAGTTTTAATTTATGAAGTATTAAAAAGCATTATTAAAAAAGCATCAGTCCAAAAAACACTAAAGAAACGTCATCATCAAAAACGTGCTCAAACTGTATCAGCTTTAATTATTAATATTTTAAAATATGTAATTATTACAATAGTAATACTTGGTATCATGGCAAACTTTGGATTTAATATCAAAGCATTAGTCGCTGGACTTGGAGTTTCAGCAGCCATTATCAGTTTGGCTTTCCAAGATATTGCAAAAGATTTTTTAGCAGGAATTACAATTATTGCAGAAGATCGTTATGAAATAGGAGATACCGTAGAAATTAATGGTTTTATGGGAGAAGTAATTTTTGTAGGACTTAGAAGTACTAGAATTAGAAATTACAAAGGTGCTACATTAATTATTAATAACCATAATATTACAGATGTCATTAATTATAACTTACATAACTCTCTAGCCGTAGTAGAAGTTCCAATTAGCAGAGAAGAAAAGCCAGAACGAGTAGAAAAAGTCTTAAATGACCTAGCTGATAAACTAGAAGGAAACATTCCAAAAGCAAAAGGAAGAATGGAAATACTCGGAGTAGAGACAATTACAGAACATGCAATGATTTATAAAATTACGCAAACAACAGCAGCAACAGAGCAATATGCAGTACAAAGATATTTATTAAGAGAAATAAGAATTGCATTAGAAAAAAATCATATTAAAGTACCAAAACAAAAAATCGAGGTAACAGATGGAAAATAAAGAATACACATTAGGAACAAAAGTAGTGATGAAAAAATCCCATCCTTGTGGAAGTAACGAATGGGAAATAACAAGAGTAGGTGCCGATATTAAAATTAAATGCTTAAATTGTGGAAGAGCGGTACTAATTCCAAGAATAGAATTTAATCGAAAATTAAAAAAAATCATCACAGAGGAAGGATAGATAATTATGAGAGATAAAAGAAAATTAAAACTCAAAAAGTTCTATTTTCATCCAATTACGATGTTTATAGCCCTGACTTTTGCAACAGTCTTATTAAGTGGAATCTTATCACTATTCCAAATGCAGGCAACATATAATACAGTAAATGCCAATACCAATGACTTAGAGCCAACACTTGTCGCAGTAGAAAGTCTTCTAAACTTTGATGGAATGAAATTTATTATCAGTAATGCATCAAAAAACTTTATCAGTTTTGCACCTCTTGTCATGTTACTAATTTCTCTAATTGGAATTAGTATAGCTGAAGCAACAGGATTTGTAGAAGCATTCGCCAAACGATATGTATCAAAATTAAATAAATTTCAATTAACCTTCATTGTCATTCTAATAGGAACCATTTCAACATTAATAAATGAAATAGGCTATGCCATTTTGATTCCTTTAGCAGCAATGATTTACCTATTAAATAATAGAAATCCACTCCTTGGAATTATCACTGCTTTTTGTGGAGTATCTTTTGGTTATGGTGTATCAGTTTTTGTAGGATCTCTAGAAACTTGGTTAATCCCCTACACAACAAGTGCCTCTCACCTAATTGATACGAATGCTCATATTGCTTTAACATCTAATCTTTTTATTATCATAGCATCTACAATAATCTTATCAATAGTAGGAACATTAATTATTGAAAAGTTTGTTGCTCCAAAAATAGGTAGATACCGTGATAAAGAAGAAATAAGAAAAACAGAAGAACTAAGTTTAATTGATGTAGAAGAAATAGAACAACAAAAAATAACAAAAGAAAAAAGTGAAAAAAGAGGATTACGATTTGCTACTATAACAGGAATCATAGTAATACTAATATTCATTTATATGATTATTCCAGGACTTCCTTATTCTGGACTTCTTCTAGATATGACTGAAAAAACATATTTAAAGCAATTATTTGGAGATAATTCTTATTTCCAAGATGGTTTTACTTATATGATATGCCTATTCTTCTTATTTATGGGACTTGCTTATGCCTTTGGCTCTAAATCAATAAAAAATGATAAAGAAATCATTGAAAATGCAACAGCCAGTTTTAATAAAGTAGGAAGTATCATTATTTTAATATTTGTAGTATCACAATTTATCGCAGTATTTAGAAAAACAAATATTGGAACCGTTATTACAGCATGGCTTGCCAATAGTCTTAATTATTTAGAATTTAGTGGTTTACCCTTAATTCTACTTGTATTACTATTAATAGCCATTTCAAATCTATTCCTAACATCTCCCATTGCGAAATGGATGATATTTTCACCAGTAGTAGTACCAGTATTAATGCAATCAAACGTATCACCGCAGTTTGCTCAATTTATACTTCGTGCGGGGGATTCTATGACAAATGGAATTACACCACTACTTGCAAGCTTTGCCTTATATATTGGATACTTAAACATTTATAACATAGATAAATCAAAACCAATTGGAATTAAAAAAGCAATTTCATACACTATGCCATATTTCTTAATCATTAGTGCTACTTGGATTCTAATTGTAGTAGGATGGTATTTAATAGGCCTACCAATTGGACCAGGGGTATTGCCAACAATTTAATGAAATGCGTAAAAACAAAGATAAAAATAGAGAATCTTTGTTTTTATTTTCAAGGTATATTGTGTTATACTAAAATAAAAAAGGAGGCAAAATAAATGACAGGAAAATTAGTAGTATTAATACTATCTAGTGGAACAGCTTTTTTAGGAATTATTTTTTTAATTGTAATAATAATAGCGAAAAAAGTAGAAAAGCAAAAACAAGAAAAATGTACACAAAAAGTAGAAGCAACCATTGTAGATGTTATAGAAGAAAGATCGATAAATTCAGATGATATAATGACATATCCATTTCCAGTTTATGAGTATCAATACCACAATGAAACATTTCGAACTACTGCTTCTATAGGAAGTGTCCAAAAAAAATATGAAATAGGTAAAAAAGAAGAAATATATATTGATCCATCTAACCCTAAAAATATTTATTTAAAAGATAAAGAAACAATGACAAAAATAATAAAAGTATTCACATATACAACAATAGCATTATTAGTTTTATCTATAGTATTCTTCATATTCTGGATGAATATCTAATAATGTATTGAACAAAGGAACATGGTATGATTTAGAACCATATGACATGAGAAAAGGTGAAGTTTTAAAAAGAGAATTTATAAAAGAATTACGAAACTTAGATATAGACCAATCAACAACAGAAATTATTAAGAAACAACCAAAAGTGAAAAAGTAAGGAAAAGATAGCAATAATGAATGGATATCAAGTGATGTCCTTTTTACTTGTCTAAAACCATAACTTGCTATATAATACAAAGGAAGAGAAATAAGAAAAGAGGGATATTATGAGTTTAACGGCAGGAATTGTAGGTCTTCCTAATGTCGGAAAGTCTACTTTATTTAATGCGATAACCAATAAACATATTTTAGCAGAAAACTACCCTTTTGCAACAATTGATCCAAATGTAGGAGTAGTAACTGTTCCAGATGAAAGACAAGACAGGCTAGTTTCTATGTATAATCCGAAAAAAAACATTCCAACTTCATACGAGTTCACAGATATCGCGGGTCTTGTAAAAGGAGCGAGTCAAGGAGAAGGACTTGGAAATAAATTTTTAGCACACATTCGTGAAGTAGATGCAATTGTTGAAGTAGTTCGTTGTTTTGAAAACGGAAAAATCATCCACGTAGATGGAGAGGTAGACCCAATCCGTGATATAGAGACAATCAATCTAGAACTTTCTATCGCTGACCTTGATATCATCACAACACGCCTAGAAAAAGTAGGAAAAAAAGCAAGAACAAGTAAGAACAAAGAGGATATCTTAGAACTAGAAACCCTAGAAAAAGCAAAAAAAGCGTTAGAAGAGAATACTCCTCTTCGCAGAGTAGGCTTTACGGATGAAGAAAAACTAGTTTTAAAGCCATTTAGCTTTCTAACAATAAAACCCATTATTTATCTTGCTAACATTGCAGAAGAAGAACTAGGAAAAGAAGATAATGAATATGTTTTAAAAGTAAAAGAATATGCAGCGAAAGAAGATGCTAAAGTAGTCTCTCTTTGTGCCAAAGTAGAAGAAGAATTAAGTGAATTGTCCCCAGATGATAAAAAAGAGATGTTAGAAGCATTAGGAGAAGAAACAAGCGGTCTTGATAAATTAATCAAAGCAACATACGACCTACTAGGTCTTGCTACCTATTTCACAGTAGGACCAGATGAAGTAAGGGCCTGGACCTTTAGAAAAGGAATGAATGCCAAACGTTGTGCAGGACTTATTCACACCGATTTTGAAAAAGGATTTATACGAGCAGAAGTCATCTCTTATGAAGACTTAATCGAATATGGAAGTGAATTAAAAGTAAAAGAAGCAGGACGCGCTAGACTGGAAGGAAAAGACTATCTAATGCAAGATGGCGACATTTGCCACTTTAGGTTTAATGTGTAATGGAAAGTAAAATTGTAATATTTGAGTCTGGAGTCAAAGATGGCATTATGAGTAATAATGCCAAATTTTATGATAGGAGTCTCCCTCAGGCAGAAATCGATAAAATATTTTTAGAAAATAGAGTCCTTTTCGGTAAGAAATATGATATCGATGGTAGAAAAATATATAGAGCAACGCAAAAGAATGAAAACAATCAACTAGACTATAAAGATGGGAAATATATCGTGCTAGATATCAATAAAGACACAAAAGATGCTTGGTATGAAGTCTTAGAAGCAGATGTTCTCATATTAGAACAAAATGATAAAAAAGTATCCCTTGCCCACCAAATGGCAGACTGCCCAATTATCATAGCAGAAGATAGACGCCTTGGTGTAACTGCACTTTCTCATTGTGGAACAAGATATATCAACAGATACTTGCCACAACAAACCATTAAAGCTTTACAAAAAGAGTATTATAGCAATATAGAAGATATTTATGTCTATATAGGAAGTTGTGCAAAAAAAGAAAGCTATGTTTATAAAAACTATCCAGAGTGGGCAACCAACAAAGAAGTATGGGAAATGGCAATTAAAAAAGAAATAGATGGATATCATATTGATATGATAAAAGCAATTAAAAATCAATTACAAAAACTAGGAATCAAACACATAGAAATAAGTCAAAAGGATACAATCACAAATAAAAATTATTACTCTCACGCAGGGTATACTCGTGGAGATAGACAAGAATATGGTCAAAATATAGTAGGATTCTTCTATAAATAATAACGATTCTCATCATAAAAAGAATCGTTTTTATAATGTAAAAAAGTGCCCAATAAGAACATTTATCCTCTACTTTCTTTTTAATAAAAAGTATAATATAATTATAATAGTAGAAAATGTAAAATACCTCAGTGCATGAAAGGGGCAAGAAACAATGAAACTGAGTAAACGTAAAAAAGAGGTTTTATTATATTTAGGAATATTTTTAATTGTACTATTTGGAATTATTTTACCAACAAGTTACTCGATTCCAAATAATACCGCCCAAACAGAAAATTTTACATATTTATCAGATATTCCTTACATAGAAGAGTCTTCTTCTGCAGGTTGGGGAGAAATTACACTAAATAACAACTTAGACAAAAATGTAAACGGAGGACTCATTTCTCTTTTAGTGGATGGAAAACAAAAGTACTTTCTAAAAGGAATTTCTGCCCATGCTAATTCTACCTTGGTATATAATATTAGTGATTATAATTACGACTATTTTACATCTTATATCGGAGTAGATTCAGGGAGAGGTTCGAATGGAAATGGTGTTAAATTTTATATTTATACAAGTGAAGATGGAGAAAACTGGAACCTAGCGACAGAAGAAAGACCCCAGGTTTTAAAGGGAGATAGCAACGCAATTTTTGTAAAAATTGATATCAGAAATAAAAAATATTTGAAATTAATGGCCAACAATAACGGAAATGCAACAGCAGACCACTCCGTTTATGCCAATGCCAAACTAATTAAAGATGGATATGTTGAAGATACGAGTGTCGTAGATTTTATCCATACAGTAGAAGAATACGACGAAATCATTAGAAATACAGAATTAAATGACCAACTAACAAGTAATGAGTTAGTAGTATTACAACGCTATTTTGTTCAAAATGTAGGCTATGAACTTCTTCAAGTTTATGCCAAAGAAAGTGACGAAAACAAAGAAGCCATTAAGTGGTTAATGAATGACGTAGAAAACTTAAGAGATTATGTTACAGGTGGAAGACCAATTGGTAATTATGCAAACTCTTTTAAATTATTTTTAGAATTATATAAAAACTATAAAGATGACTTAAAAGTAGAAGGAACCACAGAAAGTGGAGTACCATTAAAAGTTTTATATCGTAAATTAATGCTTAGTATCTCTCTAACTCATTCTTCTACCATCTATGCCTGGTATGGAGGAGCACAAGCATCGAATCCAATAAAGAGATACGAAGTTTATAAAACAATGTATCAAAAAGGAATTTTAGAAAACCCGGTCTTTGAAACATTAGAAATGGAAGAGATGCGCTGGGTAGTGAATAATCAAATTACGGATGAAGAATTAGAATGGTTAAATGCTTATGCAAGAAGATTCCCAGTCACATCAGGAAGTAGAAAAGCACCATATAATAGAGAACCATATATCCACATTCGCTATACTTTTGGTTATAATTATAGTAGGCCTCAATATTATGAAGAAGCAAATATGGCTAGTTGGGATGCCAAGTATGACTTAAATAAATATAATGTAAAAAATGAAACAGGAAAGCCAAAACTTTGGATTGTCTTTGAAGAAGGTGCAGTTTGTGGAGGAACTTCGAAAACAGGATCCAATCTAAATGCCGCATTTGGCTATCCTTCCGCAGTCATTGGACAACCAGGACACGCCGCCTACTTGGAATATTTTCAAACAGAAGATGGAAAAGGAATGTGGGGAATCCAAAACAATATTTCTGGTTGGACAGCCTCTGAAAAAAGTGAACGACTTCTGCTTGGCTGGGGCTCTAACAACTGGGATAGTTACTATCAAGTAAGTTATGTCCCTTATGCTCAAGAAGCAATCAATGATATCAAAAACTATGAAAAGGCAAAAGAGACAACACTACTTGCAGATACTTATCAAAATGATGTAGTAAAACAAGAACAAATTTATAGAAAAGCTTTAGAAATTCAGTCAATCAATATGGATGCTTGGTATGGACTCATTAGAACCTTCCAATCAAACGAGAATAAAACGGAACAGGATTACTATGAATTAGCAGAGTACCTAGCAGATAGTATGAAATTTTATCCACTGCCAATGTGGGACTTATTAAACTTAATCAAAACAAAATTTACTACCCCAGAATATCAAGTAAAGTACACCCTCCTTGAAAAGTCTACTTTGGAAAGAGGAACGAGGGCAACTGCAGACGATGGACTTCTTCAACCGGGCATTACAGTAACAATGGCAAATTATCTTCTAGGACATAATGACTTTTCCATTGCATCCTTCTCATTTGATGGGGATAAAGCCGGAAAAATAGTATTAGCAGATAGATTTAGTGGTTCAACAGTCAATTGGGAATATAGTCTTGATGGAAAAAATACTTGGAAACAAACGCAAGAACACGAAATTGAACTAACAAGCGAAGAGATAAATAGTATTAATGAAGACGATGATATTGTAATTCACTTAGTAGGAGCATCTACTGATGATAACTATACAATTGATATTAGAACCCAAAATGCACCAACAGCACTCTTCAATAACGATTTAGAAAATAAAGTAATTGGTGCGACAGACGCTATGCAGTGGCGCTATACAGAAAAAGATGATTGGACATCTTTTAAAGAAAGAGAACCAAATTTAACAGGAAACAAAACAGTTTCTGTAAGAGTTGGAAAAACAGGCATCTTCTTAGCAAGCCCAAGTGTTACTCTTACCTATACAAAAGATACCGATAATGAAGAAAGAAAATATGTATCCATTTCTCACCTAAGTCTCCACAGTGTATCCACACAAGCAACCGCTAACCAAGGATCAGCAACGAATGCTCTAGATGGAAATTATAATACAAGATGGCATTCTGCCTGGAATGGTAGTGATACACAACGATTCATCTCCGTAAAACTTGATGAACCGATGTATATATCAGCAGTAGAATTTGTCCCAGCAGGAGGAGGAAACGGAAAAATCTACGATGGAACCATCTATGGAAGTATGGATGGAGAAAACTGGGAAGTCTTAACAGAAAAGAAAAATTTACGATATACAAATCAAGCAAATACCAATGCCGATGCCATTATCAATACCAAAAGTTTTGATATTAGAAATCCAAAAGAAGTCCAGTATGTAAAAATAGTAGCAGATAGAACAAATGGAAACTGGTTTACAGCACGTGCCTTTAATTTCTATGAAGATACAACAATGAAAATAGTACCAACCGCTGAGATAGAATATAGTACAAAAGAACAAACAACTACTCCAGTTACAGCGAAACTAATAAATCCAAGTACTTCCATTACTATTACAAACAATAATAACAGTGACACCTATGTCTTTAACGAAAATGGGGAGTTTACTTTTGAATTTCAAGATGAGAAAGGTCGTAGAGGAACAGCAACTGCCAAAGTAGATTGGATTATCAAAAAAGAAAATCCTAAAGAGGAACCAACAGAACCAGAAAAACCATCAAGTCCAAAACCTACGACTCCAAATCGACCAAATATTTCAGTACCAAATGTAATAAAACCACTAAGAGATACGATAGAAAAACCAGCACAAAACATAATGAATAATAAAAAAACATATACAGATTCAGAAAATAAAGTTATGGTTACACTACCAGATAACCTTATAACAAAAGAAGAAATACTAAAAGTAAGAAAACGAACTCTTTCATCTACGTTACAAGAAGAAATCGGAAAAAAATACGAAAATGATTACTTTGAAGTTTACTTTGAGACGAAAGAAAGTCAAAAACATGAACTTACAAATACTGTGGTAGAAATTACAATCCAGCTAGATTCTACAAAACAATTACAAAATGTCTATACACTAGATGAAAATGGAACATTAAAAAAACTATCTTATAAAAAGGTAGGAACTAATAAAATAACACTAATCACTACAAAACTTGGGAAATACATATTATCTTACAAAACAGAAGAAATAGATAAAAATGTTGAAATGAAAAAAGACAACCTCAAAGTAGAAAATAGCTTGCAAAAAAACAAAAAAATAAGTAAAGAACAAGCACCAAAGCTAGTAATCACCATAATTACTATCGTAGTTTTAGTATGTATAATCATTCTAATAATGAGAAAAAAACAAAAAGAAGAAATAGAAGTAATTTAAAAACTTTTCACAAAAACTGTGGAAAGATTTTTTAAATTTAAGAATTTAAGAATTTAAGAAGGAAGAATGTTCGTTATAAACAAAAAACTGTGGAAAAAGTTATTTACAAAAAAAGGTATTTTTCAATTTACAAATAAATAAACTTTTGTTATAATACATACGAGCAAAGAAAATGCTCCTTGCTACTATGTAGCCGTTAGTCCAAAAGGAGGTGTAAAAAGATGAACAAGTATGAAGTAATGTTTATCGTAAAACCAGATATGGAGGAAGCACAAATTACAAAAGTTGCAGAAGACTTAAAAAAGGTTTTAACAGATAACAATGCAAAACTTCTAGAAGAAAAAGCAATGGGACAAAGAGAACTTGCTTATGAAATTAAGAAGTTTAAAACGGGATATTATTTTCTATTTGTAGTAGAAACAGATTCCACAGCAGTAAGTGAATTTGATCGTATTGCAAGAATTAATGAAAATATCCTTCGTCATTTAATTATTAAAGTAGAAGATTAAGAATGTGAGGATTTACTATGAATAAAGTTTTTTTGATTGGTCGCTTAACGAGAGACCCAGAATTAAGATATACAGGAAACAATACTGCAGTAGCATCATTTTCCCTTGCGGTAAATAGAAATTTTACAAACCAAGCAGGTGAGAGAGAAGCAGATTTCATCAATATTGTAGTATGGAGAAAACAAGCAGAAAATGTTAAGAATTACTTAACACAAGGAAGTCAAGTAGCCATTGATGGAAGAATACAAACAAGAAGCTATGATGATAAAGAAGGACAAAGAAGATATGTTACAGAAGTAGTAGCAGATAATGTAGAGTTCCTTAGCTCTAAAGGTGGATCAACTACAAATGTTACACAAACATCGACATCCGCTCCATCGAAAGAACCAACACCATATGATTTTGCACCTCAAAATGAGCAACCAAAAACAGATGTTGATAGTAATCCTTTCGCGGACTTTGGATCAAGTATTGAAATTAGTGATGATGAATTACCATTCTAGAAGGAGGTTATAAAATGGCAGAATTTTACCGTAAAAAGAAAAAAGTATGTATGATGTGTACTGGTAAAAAAGTAGACTACAAAGAACCAGAAACTTTAAGAAGATATATCAACGAAAAAGGAAAAATCGTTCCACGTCGTATTACTGGAAATTGTGCACACCATCAACGCGTAATTGCTAGAGAAATTAAAAAAGCTCGTGCAATCGCATTAATGCCATATACAAGATAAGCAGGAATTTATCCTGTTTTTTC
>CAZWXX010000004.1:0-26214 GCA_964637865.1 uncultured Muribaculaceae bacterium
TCTCATCAATTTAGGTTTTAATTTCTTCTGGAAAAGTATGAAATCCCCCAACAGGCTATTACAAATAGAACTAGTGTTGCTATAGCAGGAAAGACTGGCGAGGATGTTGTCTTATCTACAAATCGATAAATTTTGTCTCCCCACACTTCCAGTGTTTTTTTTAGATTATAAGCCCATAAAATCATTTTCTAGCACCTTTTAGTTTCCTTTCTTTTTAGATTTCACCTTTTCGTTTACTACTTCTGCTTCCATAACATCATTTTCTATTGCATTTTTTATTTCTACAACGTTTTTCTTTATTGTATAAGTGGAAAAAATATCTAACAAAGCATAAATTATGATAAATCCTCCAATAATTTTCGTTAAAATTACAGCTCCTGCAAACGGATTAAATAGTAAAACAATTCCACATAGTGTACTAATAATTGAAATTGTCATTGTTACTTTCCACATATGATTGTGGATATTTTTTAACTCAAAAGCATATTGCAACTTCATGGCACTATTTATGATAATACCAATTCCTATTACAATTGGAATAAAACTGCCTATTACATAGGGATTTTTAATAATTAAAACTCCAGCGATTGAGGTTACAATTCCATATACAATATTTAATTCTGTAAAACTATCTTTTATTCTATTTCGAAAGAAGTTAATCATTGCGGTAAGGCCTGCTGCTATTAAGCACCCACCTATAATATAGGATATCGATAAAATAGTTGCTTCTGATTCAAAAATTAATAAGACTCCTAAAACCCCTAGAATTAAGGAAGTTACAATTGATGATTTGTAAAATGCTTTTAATACTTTTTCCATTTCTTCACTCCTATTCTGTTCTTAATGATTCTACAGCATCCTTGTTTGATGCAACACGAGATGGAATATATCCACTGATCATTGTTAGAATTACACTAATTATTACTAATATTATAGCATGAATTGGATTCATTTTGGCAACATTTGGTAGTGATGAGAGATTTTCTATTACCATATTAGTTGGTATGATTAGAATTCTGGCAATTAGTATGCCTAGAGCCCCTGATGCTATTCCTACTATGAATGCTTCTGCCATAAATACACGTTTGATATCTTTTTTTCTTGCTCCAAGAGCTCGCAGGATTCCTATTTCTTTTGTTCGCTCTAGTACAGAAATATAGGTGATAATTCCTATCATAATGGATGAGACTATTAAAGATATAGAAGAGAAGGCAACTAATACTATTGTAATTGCGTCCATAATATTTCCAGAAAGAGAAGAGATCATTCCAGCCATATCTGTGTATTCCACTCTATTTTCCTCTTTCTTCTTATCATTATATTTATCTAGATAATCTGTAATATAATCTTTGCTTTCAAAATCTTTTGGATAAATATAGATTGCACTAGGAATACTTTCTCCCCCTAGATATGCTAAAATGGTATCTTTGCTATTTTCTTTTTTATCTTCTGCTAGTGGTTGATGGGTTAAAACATTATAATCATGTTCTAATTGAGCAGAAACGATTTTAGAATCTTTATTTTTTTCAATCGCTAATTCTGTTAGAGCATTGGTATAAGCTATTCCACTATTATTTGATATCATTTCTTTTTCTTCTTTACAACGAATAATTGCTTGTACTTTTATAGAAATACTATTTTCATTATGGTATAATTCTTCTAAATTTGTATTTGGAACAAAATATTCTCCCACTTCTTTATAATAGTCATCATTTAAAACTAGTTTTAACTCTTGATCCAAAATATCATCAAACTTTATATTTTTTCCAGTTAAACCTAATTGATTTAGAGTTGACTCATAGATTTGATTCCTATTATTTACAAGTAAAATTAAACCTGGTTTTTCATTATCTATTTTTCCTGCTAATATATCATAGTTATTTTCAATAATTCCTTTTTCTTTTTTATTTGGATTTACTGGTAATAAGGTCCAAGGCATATTCATATTTGTAGTATCTACTAATTCATAACCTTTTTTGTCATTATGACTAATTAAGTTTAATGATGCTATTTTTTGATAAGAAATTCCTGATAAATATTTTTTGTCTAGTTTTTTTAAATATTTGATATAATCTTCTGTTAAAATATTTTTATGGGTTACTTTTTCCATTATATTTTCTTCTACATAAACTTTTTTTGTTGTTGGATACTTTTCTCTAGTTTTATCTAGCCCACTCATTTTCATCATTGTCTCTTCATCCATTGACATTGCTTGTTCTGAGATAATAATTGGGGCATCTGATAATGAATCTTTTTCAAAATTATCAATTTCTATTTTAAAACCATTTGATAAGGCCAGAATTAAGGCAATTCCTATTATACCAATACTTGCAGCAAAGGAGGTTAATGCTGTTCTTCCCTTTTTTGTTTTTATGTTATTAAAAGATAAGTTGAGGGCTGTTGAAAAGCTCATTGCTGTTTTTTTGATTTTAAACTTTTTTTCTTCTTTTTCTTCTTTACTTGTTTGATTATTATCTTCTAAAATCTTTCCATCCTGCATTTTTACAATTCTAGTGGCATATTCTTCTGCCAAATCTTGATTATGTGTTAACATAATTACTAATTTATCTTTAGAAATATCAGCAATTAGTTCCATAATCTGTTTACTGATTTTACTATCTAAGGCACCAGTTGGTTCATCTGCTAAAATAATATCCGGATCATTGGCAAGGGCTCTTGCTATTGCTACTCTTTGCATTTGACCACCTGATAGTTGATTTGGCTTTTTATTGATATGTTTTTCTAGCCCTACTCTTTTTAATAATTCTTTGGCCTTTTTTCGTTTTCCTTTTTTAGATACACCACTTAAAGTCATTCCCATTTCTACATTTTCTAAAACAGAGATATGACTAATTAAATTATAATTTTGGAAGATAAAACCTACACAATTATTGCGATAAGCATCCCATTCTATCTCTTTAAATTTCTTTGTAGATTTTTCATTGATAATTAAATCTCCACTGTCATAACGATCTAGACCGCCAATAATATTTAAAAGAGTTGTTTTTCCACTTCCACTTGGACCTAGGATTGCTACAAATTCATTTTTTCGAAATTTTAGGCTAAAATCTTTTAGGGCATTTTGAGAAAAGTCCCCTGTATGATATGTTTTTTTTATGTTTTTTAATTCTAACATTATATGCTCCTTTCTTATTATATATCATACTACATTTATTCATCATTTACATCTAAAAATTCAAAAATCCTAGTTTCTTATGGATGGGATGGATCTCTACTTGCAATTTTTTGTAATTCGAATCTATATTTTTGACCATTTTTATTTACTTCCTCTAAGAACATAGAAAGTGGACGAATCCATACTTCACAATCTCCATAAAGTGCTCGATAGATTACACATTTTTCTAAATTTTCTGAATGAGTACCTATTTTCTCTACTATATAATAATTTCCATTATAATGCTTATAAATTCCTTTTACTTTTACTTCGTTCATTTTCATCCTCCTTTTTTTCCACAAGAGCTGTTAATAACTTTTCTGGATTTTCTTTTTTTATACAGATATTATAGATTATCTCTATTAGTGGTAGGTGTATCTTCTTTTTTTCAAGTAGTACTTTTATTGACATTAAGGTATAAATTCCCTCTACTGTGGTGGTTTCCAAGTACTTTTTTGTATCTTCTTTTTTTCCTACTTTAGTGCCATAAGTATAATTTCTACTTTTTACGCTATTACAGGTTAGTAGTAGGTCTCCTACGCCAGCGGATGTTAGAATTGTCTCTTTTTTCCCACCTAAATGTTCTATCAGATTTTTCATTTCTAAAAGGGATTCTTTTTCAAAGAAAGCTTTCGTAGAGTCACTTTGTCTTAGTCCAGTTATGATACCTGATGCTAGTGCCATAATATTTTTTAAGGCTCCACATACTTCTACTCCTATGACATCAGGGGTTTCTTCTATAGATAAATGCTTGCTTGCAAATGATTTTTTTACCATCTTTAATGCTTCTTCATTATTACTTGCAGAAGTTAGTTCACATACAGTATCTTTGGCTAAATCAATGGCAAAGGTAGGACCACTTAGTACTACGACTGGATTAGAGGGCATATACTTGACAATGATTTCACGAGCAAATAGACCCTGATTTTTTTCTATTCCTTTCGTGGTTAGGCATATTACTTGATCTTTTTTTATATTTTCCTTCATTTCTTTTACTACATCTTCTAAAAACTCTATTGGAATCGCTATTACTATCATTTCTTTTCCTGTAAGTACTTTTTTCATATCACAAGTTAGTTCTATTTCCTCTTCTAAATAGATTCCTGGAAGTACTTTTTCATTACTTCTTTTTTCTAATAATAAATCTCTTTCCTGTTCAAATTTAGTCCACATAGTTAGAGTGTTGTTATTTTTTTTTAATACTTTGGCTATCGCAAGACCATAAGCACCTGTTCCTAAAATTCCTATTTTCATTTTGTTCCTCCTTATGATATTTTTTCATTATATATGGTTGGGATTACTTGAATAAAGGTGTTACCATCATTTACTTTTATTTTCTTATCATTTTTATCTCGATAGACTGTTTTACTACTTCTTGATGATTTTTCCCACTTTATTGGTATTGCATAACCATTTGTTATATAATATCCTTCTCCTTCTCCAACTGTTTGCAAATCTTGCCTACCATCATTATCTAGAGGGATGTTTGCTACTTTCATGATTATTATATTTTTATAGTTTAATTGTTCTTTTGTTACCTTATCATTATGTGGCATGTTATTCATAAATCTGAAATATACTTTTTTCTCTTCATTATACTGGTAAGATCTACTTTGAGCATTTGAGTAGCGAATATTGATGGTATTTGCTGGTAGAACTTCTGCTTCTTTTGTTTGATCATGTAAATTTACTTCTTCTAAATTATAATCTAGAAGACGCCAATTGTCATTTTCCTCTTTATACCCTTTTTCTTTGGCTGCTTGATAGAGTTTTTCTGTTGTAGTAAAGACATTATGTGGTGCTATTATGGTGTTATCTCTCCAATAGGGTTTGGATAGAGAAAGTCCATCTAGATTATCTACTTCCATACTTTTGATATCACTTCCGGCTTTCGGACTAAAGCCAAAATGTGCATAAATTGCATTGCTTTCTAAGGCATAATCCAGAAAATAATGACGACTACTACGAACGGGACCAATTAAATCTACTTCTCTATCTTTAAATAGTGCCATTATTCTAGTTAGTCCTCCTTCTACTATGATTTCATAAGTTATATATGCTTTATCTAGACCAGCATGAGCATTATTGTTATTTCTTCCTGTATTATTATCAATCATCACTGCAAGGGGGCGAGTATTACTTTTTAAATCTACAATTTTTAAGTTTTTCTCTTCCTTTTGAACGATTTTTTTCTTTGGCTCTTTCACTGTTTTTTTAGGACTTAGGTAAATATAGCCAAATAGAGTACTTACTAATAATACTAGCGCAATACTTATTGCTAATGCTATTTTCCTTTTTCTCTTTTTCTTTTTTTGTTTTACTTCTTCTATTTGTTCTTCCATTTCTTCTATTTTCATCATAACCTCCTATTGTCATTATCATATCACATTCTAAAATGGTTGTCATTTATCTTGAATTTTCATGTAAAGTTCTTTGACATTTTAAAAAAGTGGGTTATACTTAGATTATAATAGAGGTGAAAATATGCAAATTGACAAATTAGAAATTCAAAATTCAAATTTAATGAAAGTATTAAAAAAAGGACAGAGGTGGGCTGTTGTCATGGGGGTTTCTCTTGCTTTAACTGGTTGTTCTTTTGGATCTAAGCAGGTAGAGAAAAGTCCACATATTACTATTGATACTATGGTTTCTGATCATACAGTTTCTGTGGATGATATTAATGCATTTAATTTAATCTTATGTAATAATAACTGTAGATCTGATATTTTTGAGGAGACTGAGAAAAAGCTTCAGGAACATGGTATTTCCTTTGAAGTAGCCGAAAGTGGGGATTCTATTTTAACAAGAGATCATTCTACTATTATTACTATGGCAGGCGGTATTTATGATAGCGATAGTTCTGTTATTTTAGGACAATATGATAATGAAAATAAAAACAATAGTGATATTTTAGCTTTGGCAATGGAAGCTGGGTTAAAAGAGAATGGATGTAAGGTAGATGGTATTCGTCCTGGTGTTTCAGCAGTAGACCATGAACTCAGTATTACTAGTCGTGTTCCTACTGCAACTGAGAATATGCTAGGAGATGATTCTAGTTTTGTATCTGTCGCTATTGGTACTCAAGTCGCAATGGATGAGTCTGAAAAAATTAGTAATGGTATTTTAGAGGGACTTGTTCGAACAGCTTATGAAATAAAAGAAAATCCTAAAGAGGATTATCTATATCGTGTTACTGGATATGATACTATTGAAGGAATGGCAGTCAATATGGGTACTTCTACTGATACTTTAGTTCAAGTGAATTCTAATTTAGCAAATGACTTAATTCAAATGGATGACCTTGTTAAACATCCTAAGGCAGTAGGAAGAGATTTTGTTTCTAAGCAGGTGGACTTTACACTAGATATTAGTAATATGAAGTCTCAAAGTAAATAAGCATTCTGTTAGTGATGCTTTTTGTTTACCATTTATTCAGGAAGTAGTTCTTCTAAATATGCTAATACTTCTTTTCTAGTATAATGATCTTTATTTTTTATAAAATCAAACCCAATATTAATAATGGCACCTAAGTAAAATTTTGCAATAAATTCTGCCTTTTTATTTTGATGATTTAGCGATTTTTCTTGTTCTAATCTTTTTATAATATCTTCATTTAAAGTGTCATAAATCATATCCATAGCAATACTATTGCGATTATTAATCATGATTGGCATATAAATGTCACTTTTTTCTTCAATATGATTTAGAAGTATTTTTATTAATTCGAGATAGTATTCTTTTGAATTTGAAATTGTTTTATTTTTATCTAGTTCTTCTTGGAGACTTTCTTTTAAGTCTTTAATTAAAGCATCCAAGAGCATATATTTATCTTCGAAATGCGTATAGAAGGTAGAACGATTGATATATGCTTTTTCACAGATATCTGAGACTTTAATGTCTTCAAATGACTTTTCTTTCATTAATATTAAGAGAGATTCATATAGGCTCTTTTTTGTTTTTATAATTCTTAAGTCTACTTTTTTTGTTTTCATTTTATCACCAGAATTTATTATATATCTTTTTTAGACATCTGTTAAGATAATAGACAAAAGTTTGTTATTTATCTATACATATTTTAGAAAATGTTGATTAAACAACATTTTATTTTTATTTGTTAATGATTTTTTGTATTCTCTTACATATAATATTGAAGCAATGGAGGGATTTTAATTATGAAAAAAGTAGCGAAGTTTATTACGGAGCATAGTTTGTTTATTGTTATCATTTCTTTACTACTCTTGATTCCAGCATTCGTTGGGTATCGATATACAAAAATCAATTATGATATTTTGGTTTATTTGCCAGAAGATATTGAAACAGTAACTGGCCAGGATATTTTAACAAAGAAATTTGGTATTGGTGCTTTTTCCTTTGTTATGGTTGATCAGTATGATGGACATGAGATGCTGAAGATGCAGGAAAAAATTAAAAAAATTGATGGTGTTTTGAAAGTCTTTAGTGTTGCTAATATAACGGATAGTACAATTCCTATTTCTGTATTGCCTAAAGAGATTCAGGAAAAGCTTTATCATAAAGATGAGACTATGATTTTAGTTACATTTAAAGATTCTATCTCAGACTATAAGACAATGGAAGCAGTGCGAAGTCTTAGGCGAGTTGTTAAAAATGATGCGCTCGTTAGTGGAATGACTTCGATGGTTCTTGATACTATGGATTTATCTAATGCGGAGATTGTTGCCTATATTATTATTGCAGTTGGACTGTGTCTTTTCGTTTTATTATTTGCAACAGATTCTTACCTTATTCCTTTTTTCTTACTTGGAAATATTGGAGTTGCTATTTTCTATAATATGGGAAGTAATATTTTCTTAGGAGAAATTTCTTATATTACCAAAGCAATTACAGCAGTATTGCAACTTGGCGTTACGACAGACTTTTCTATTTTCCTATATCATAAATATGAACAAGCAAAAGAAAAATATTCTGATAAAACAAAAGCAATGCAAGAGGCAATTGTTGAGACTTTTCAGTCTATCTTGGGGTCTTCCCTTACTACTATTGCGGGATTTTTAGCGCTATGCTTTATGGATCTAACTTTGGGACGCGATATTGGTCTTGTTATGGCTAAAGGGGTTTTATGTGGACTACTTACTGTACTTACACTCTTTCCTGCTCTCATTCTGGTGTTTGATCAATATGTTCAAAAAACAAAGCATAGAAACTTTCTTCCACAGTTTCGCTCTGTTTCCAAGTTTGTTATTCGGCATAAAAATATCATTCTTATTCTCTTTCTTGTCCTACTTTTCCCAGCAATTTATGGAAATCAACATTGCGAGGTCTATTATAAATTAGATAAATCTCTTCCAAAAAATCTTCCTAGTCAAATTGCAAACTCTAATCTTGCTCGTAAATTTCACATTGTCTCACCTGAAATTATTTTAATTGATAAGGATTTACCGAATCATCAAATGGATGAGCTTATAGAGAAACTTAAAGATAGGAAGGGAATTGATTTGGTACTTGCTCCTAGTACTTTACTTGATTTTGGCATTCCAGAAGAGATGCTACCGAAAGATTTGGTTTCTGTCTTTCAAAACGATAACTTACAACTTATTATTTTGAACTCTACTTATGAAGTAGCGAGTGATGAGTTAAACTTGCAAATTGATGATATTGATGCTCTTGTTAAGAAGTATGATAAAAATGCAATTATTGCTGGAGAGGGGGCTCTTACTAAAGATTTAGTAGAGATTGCTGATCATGATTTTAAAATTGTAAATTATATTTCTATTGCAGTTATCTTTATCTTGATGTTAGTTGTTTTAAAGTCCATTAGTCTACCATTTATTCTAGTTGTGGCTATTGAGTTTGCAATTTTTCTTAATATGGCATTTGCCTATTATACTCATACAACGCTTCCGTTTATTGCATCCATTGTTATTGGTACTATTCAATTAGGAGCGACGATTGACTATGCTATTTTAATGTCTACTAAATATTTGGAAAATAGAAAAAATATCCATGATAAAAATCAAGCAATGAGCAAAACCTTGTCTCAGACGATACCTTCCATTATTGTCTCTGCACTTTGTTTCTTTGCCGCAACATTTGGGGTTGCTATTTACTCTAAAATTGATATGATAGCATCTATTTGTAGACTTTTATCACGTGGTGCTATTATTAGTATGCTTTCGGTCATTCTTATTTTACCGGCATTACTTTTAACCTTTGATAAATTAATTATGAAAACTACCAAAATTAGAAAAGAGGGATAATATGAAAAATAAAAAATTAATGTTTGCAACTTTTGTTGCAATGGGATCTTTATTCGTACCAACTTCTGCTTCTGCACTTACTAAGAGTGAGACTATTTATACTAACTTGGGATATGATGGCAAAATAGAAAAGTCATCTGTTACGAATCATTTAGCATTTTTAAAGGAGCATGAAGAAGTGGATCATACGACGTTAAAAGATATTTTAAATATGAATGGAGAAGAAAAATTTAAGATGGATGGAGAGAAAATCATCTGGGAAAATCAGGGACGAGATATTTTCTATCGAGGCACAACAGATGCTTTATTACCTATTGATGTAGAAATAGAATATTTTCTAAATCATAAAAAAATGAGTCCTAAAAAGATGAAGGGTAAAAAGGGCAAAGTAAAAATTGTCTATCATTTTACTAATAAAGATAAGAAAGTAGTTCAAATTTCTGGTAAAAATGAAGAGATGTATACTCCATTTGTGGTCAGTGTTGGTACTGTTATGGAAGGAAAGGATAATAAAGATTTTTCTATTACGAATGGAAAAGTAATTTCTACAGGGACACGTAGTATGATTGTTGGACTTGCTTCTCCAGGGTTATATGAGAGTACTGGAATTAATGAGTTTCATCAGTTTGACGATATTACTCTTACTTACTCTACTTCTTCCTTTGCTTTATCAAGCACTTATATTGTAGCAACTCCAAAACTTCTTAGTGAAAGCGAGTTTACATCTCTTGGAAAAGTAGATGCGCTTTATCAAAGTATGCAAGCATTAGATGAAAATATGGAAAAGTTAGTTTCTGGAACGCAAGAGATGTCTAGTGGTACTTCGACGCTTTATGATGGTAGTGAGTCACTTCGTTATCATATGGAAAAAATAAAAGATGCTTCTTTTCAATTAAAGAATGGATCTGTTCAACTAAATCAGGGACTTTCTACTTTGAAAAATGCTATTTTACAAATGAAAGTGGGTATCAATAATCAATTACAAGGCAAAAGTATTGAGGAAGTTACTACTACTCTTCAAAATTTAAAAGCTCAAAATAATACACTTTTACAAAGTACTTTACAAAAGAGTGGAAAAAGTTTTTCTGAATTGCAAACTATTTATATTCAAAATAATCTTCAAAATTATCAGGCACAAGGAGAAAGTGATCCGCTTGGTCTTGTGAAAGGTGCTTATGAGCTTTGTGCTCTTCTTTCTGGCAACAATTCCGCTATTGATATTAGTCTTAATGTCCTTTCTTCCTTCCACCAAATAGAAATACTTCTTTCTAGTATTGAAAAGTTAGAAGCTGGGTCTTCTACTTTAAAAGATGGCCTTGTTATAATGGAAGATGGTACTACAAAGTTATATCAAGGTTCTATTGATATCGAAAATGGTATAAAAAAATTAATGGATGGTAGCAATCGTTTAAACAATGGTGCTAAAGATTTTCAAGAACAAGGAATTAAAAAGTTAGTAGGATATAGTAATACTATTAAAAAATATAGTAATAAGATGGATGCTTTAGTTACACTTAGTAAAGAATATAAGGGCTTTGCCTCTCAAAATAGTGACTCTACTCTGTTCGTTTATACTGTATCTCCTGTGAAATAATTCATTTATCATACTCTCACATCTCCTACATTTATTCGTTATTCTCAAAAAACAACAATAAACTTCAGAACTTGTAGTATAATAAAATATAGGAGATGATTTCATGGAAAAATCAGAAGTACTAAATGCAATTTCTACTTTAAGAAAATATCAGACTGAAACTAATAAAATTGAGGCAAAGACAGCTAAATCTGGATTCCCAAAAAAATGTTATGATACAGTTTCTAGTTTTTCTAATAAATATGGTGGAATTATTATTTTTGGATTAAGTGAAGAAAACAACTTTTATACAGAGGGAGTTTATAATTTAAATGATTTACAAAAACAGATTTCTTCTTTATGTAGTGATTCTATGGAACCTATCGTTCGAGTAGATATGCTTCCTTTAGAGTTTGAAGGAAAAAATATTTTAGCAGTAAAAATTGATGAAATCCAACAAAATAAAAAACCTTGTTATTATAAACCTAGAGGATTAAAAAATGGGTCTTATACTAGAATTGGAGATCGAGATGAACTAATGACTGATTATGAAATTTATGCTCTGCAAAGCTATAACGATGGTATTCATGAAGATATTCGTCCCACGAAGAGAGCCTCTATCAATGATTTAGATCAAGATGCTTTAAATTCGTACATTCAAAAAGTAAAAATAGAAAAGCCGAATTTTTCTAAAAATACTGATGAAAAAATATTACGACTAAGTGGTGTTACTGATTATACCGAAGGAAATATATATCCTACACTTGCTAGTACTATGATTTTCGGTGAATATCCTCAGGCGTTCTATCCACAACTTTTTGTAGCATGCACTGTTATCCCTGGAGTAGAACTTGGTGATGTTGGAGAGTTAGGACAACGTTTTAATGATAATAAGCGCGTAGAAGGAACTATTGAACAAATGCTGGATGCTACTTTAAATTTTTTAAGAAAAAATATGAAAACTCGTATTATTATTGATTCTGATGGTATTAGAACTAATGAAACTGAATACCCTATGTTAGCACTTAGAGAAGCTGTTGCCAATTCGTTAATTCATAGAGATTATAGCATTCAAACAGAAAATGCTTATATCCAAGTTTATATGTATGATGATCGTATTGTCATTCAGAATCCTGGAGCATTATATGGAATTAATAAATTAGAAAAATTAGGTACTGATACTATTATGGAGGCTAGAAATCCTACTATCGTTAGATTATTAGAAGAAAAAGGTTCTGTAATTGAAAATAGACATTCTGGTATTCCTACAATGAGAAGAGAAATGAGAAAATATGGATTACCAGAACCTGAGTTTTATGAGGAAAGAGGTAGTTTTAAAGTGGTCTTTAGAAATGGAACCTCTATAATAAGTGGACAACAAAGTGGACAACAAAGTGGACAACAAAGTGGACAACAAAAAGCTAATATAGAAAAATATAAAAATATGGTATTAGCTTTTTGTCAAGAGGCAAAGAATGCACAAGAAATTAGTGAATTATTAGGAATTAAATCTAGGCAATATATATCCACTAATATTATTAAACCCCTTATTAAAGAAAAGAAACTAGATTACACCAATAAAAAAAGTATTCATGCTAGAAACCAAAAATATGTTACGATAGGAAAAGATTAAAGACTTTTCTTTTTTTAGCACTCTTGCTTGACTTTTGCTAAAAGCAGTGCTACGATAAATTTGTTAGCGTTTACTAACGGAAATTTTTAAGAAAAGAGTTGATTAATATATGAAAAAACAGTTTAGAGCAGAATCTAAAAAACTTTTAGATATGATGATTCATTCTATTTATACGAACAAAGAAATCTTTCTTCGGGAACTCATCTCTAATGCAAGTGATGCCTTAGATAAAATTTCTTATGAAAGCTTAACTAACAAGAACATGAAAATTAAGAAAAAGGAATTAGAAATTCGTCTTATTCCTGATAGCGAAGCACATACTTTAACCATTAGTGATAATGGTATTGGTATGACTAAGGAAGAGTTGGAAGAAAACTTAGGTACTATTGCTAAAAGTGGTTCTGAACTTTTCAAAGAAAAGATGAGTGATGATGAGAATATGTCTATTATTGGACAATTCGGAGTTGGTTTCTACTCTGCTTTTATGGTTAGTGATAAAGTGGAAGTTACTAGTCGTTCTATTCATGATGATAAAGCTTATACTTGGACTTCTACTGGTGCTGATGGTTATACTATAAAAGAAGGAAAACGTGATGAAAATGGTACTAGTATTACTCTTTATTTAAAAGAGGATACGGAAGAAGATAAATATAGTGAGTTTTTAGAGGAATTTAAACTAGAAGGATTAATAAAAAAATATTCTGATTATATTCACTATCCTATTCGTATGATGGTAACGCATACAGAAGATGAAAAAGAAGTAAAAGAAGATAAAACTTTAAATAGTATGGTTCCTATTTGGCATAAAAAGAAAAAAGATGTAAAGGAAGAAGAATATAATGACTTTTATATCGATAAATTCTATGATTATGAAAAACCACTTCGTGTTATTCAAAGTGATGTAGAAGGACTTACTAGTTATAAGGCACTTTTATTTATTCCAAGTCATGCACCGTTTGACTATTATAGTAAAACTTTTGAAAAAGGATTGCAACTTTATTCACGTGGTGTTCTTATTATGGATAAATGTAGTGACTTACTTCCAGATCATTTTAGCTTTGTAAAAGGAATTGTAGATAGTGAAGATATTTCATTAAATATTTCTCGTGAAACTTTACAAGATAACCATAAACTTGGTATTATTGCAAAGAGTTTAGAAACAAAGATTCGTAAAGAACTTGAAACAATGCTAGAAGAGAATCGTCCTGACTATGAGAAGTTCTATAATGACTTTGGTATGCAACTTAAATATGGAATTTATAGTAGTTATGGAATGAATAAAGAAACATTACAAGATTTATTGCTATTCTACTCTTCACGTGACAAAAAGTATATCACTTTGAAAGAATATATTGACAGAATGGTAGAAGGTCAAGACAAGATTTATTATGCTTGTGGTGAATCCCTTGATAAAATTGATTTGCTTCCACAAGTAGAACGTGTTAAAGAGAAATATGAAATTTTATATCTTATAAATTCAATGGATGAATTTGTATTAAAGAGTATGATGAATTATAATTCTACTTCTTTCATGAATATTTCAGACGAAAGCCTAGATCTTGATAGTGAAGAAGAGCGTAATAATTTAAAGAAAGCAAATGAAGAAGCAAAAGATATGTTCTCTTCTATGAAAGAGGCGTTAGGTAGTCAAGTAGAGTCTATTCAATTTACTCATAAGCTTAAAAATCATCCTGTATGTTTAACTTCTAAAGGTGAAGTTTCTGTAGAAATGGAAAAGACTTTAAAAGAGATGCCAAACGGGGAAGGAATTAAGGCCCAAACCATTATGGAAATTAATGAATCTCATCCAATTGCAGATAAACTAAAGACTTTATATCAAGATAAAAATACGGAAGAATTGGCACAATATACTAAAATTTTATATGCTCAAGCTAGGCTTATTGAGGGACTATCTCTTGATAATCCAACAGAAATTAGTAATCTAGTTTGTGAGATTATGGCAAAATAAAGAACGTTTTATGAATTTGAAACGTTCTTTTTATATTCTAAATAAGTAGTTTGATAGTTCGTCGTAACATTCATCCCTTGGTACTAAGAGATTCTTCTCTCTCATTTCATTTAATTCACTGATATTTATAAATTTAATGGCTTGTACTTCCCTTTCTTGGAATTTTAAATTATCTACTCTTAAGCCATTTTGTCTTAGAATAAAGAAATCATAGAATTGTCTATCATAATGGTTTTCATTTACCTTTTCTTCTTTTCTAAATGAGAACATAAATCTAAAGTCTTTTACTTCTACGCTATATCCTAGGGAAACACTTACCTCTTCACTAATTTCTCTGGTTGCAGCCGTTAGAGAATCTTGTCCTGCAGAGAGATGTCCCGTGACAGATATATCCCACATTCCTGGATTTTTATCTTTATTATCACTTCGCTGTTGGATTAATACTTCGTTTTTATCATTTACAATGGCTACTACAATAATGCGATGCCACAAGCCTCTTTTATGTACTTCACGTCTGGTTAGAACTTCTCCTGTTTTGATACCATTTTCATCTAATACGTCCAATAGTTCTTCTTTCATGTAACCTCCTCCTAAATGTGATTATATCATATATATGGAATTTCTATAGTTTTAATTTAAAACCCCTTTATTTTTTCTTTATTAAACTTTGACTTTGTATTTCTAAATTCGTATAATCTTCTTGGAAATATTCTGTTAATACTTCGTCATTCGTTTCTAAAAATCCAGTCAATGTATCTTTGTTTTGGACTGAAGTAACCATCATTTCTGCAAGAGAATCATATTGTTCTTCTGTTACCTCTTTTTTTATTTTTTCATCTTTATACTCTAACATCAGACTTCCACCGTAATTTCTACACTCATATTTTTCTTTCATAATATCTTCATTTAATATTTCCCAAGTGTTATCTAAAACTAATCTAACATTTTCATCTTCCGTTTTACTAGAGAATATTAGTTCATAGAATTGGTCAACACTATAAGTTCTTATATTCGTTGTTGTACCATTTGGCGATATCGATATGCTTTGTGCTTTTTTTATCTCTAAATCATCACTTTTTATTGTTTGTTTTACACATTCAGAAGAACCCTCTCTATATGGATCATTCTTATATCTTTCTTTATCCACAAACAGTTCGAAGCTGTAGTTTTCATCTTCTTTTTCACTTTTAATAGAGTAATAAGTTCCGTTTACACTAAACATTTCTGCTACTTCTTTATCTGAGAGATATCTTCCTTGTTTTCTTTCTTCTAAACAAACAATATAATCAATAAAATCTATTGTGGTTTTATCTTCTTCTATTTCCCTTAGTGTATCATCATACATTATTTTTCCATTTTGTTCTATTCCATTTTCAAATTCACCGAATACATTATATTCATTTAGTTCTATATGGTCTGGATATTCTTTTTCCCAATGCTTTGGAATTAAAGAATGCTTTGCGTAGAAACTTTCTCGTATTGCATTTTTTAAATCTATTTCTTCTACGCAAGAGTCCCCTAATTTCATAGGAATCATAGTATCTTTCTCTAAATATGGACGTCTATTATTCTTTGATTTTATTCTTTCCATAGTTGAAATATATAAATGATCTTCTTGACATTTGTCTTTTTGCACACTGCAACCTGTTGTGTTAGAGAGAATCATCATGGCACTAGCACCAAGCATCCATCTCTTAATTGATAATCTTTTCATACTCTTCCCTCCATTTATTTCGTTTTAGTTTAGTTTGTTTTTTCTCTTACATCTAATGTTTTTACCTTTTTCTTTAAGTTCTCATATCCATCATCCATAAAGGTAATCTTGTTTTCCCTTAAATTTCCAAAAATATTTTCTGATTTATTTTTTCTAATTGATTCTAAAAGATACAGTGCGTATTCTGGGTCTTTCCCATAAATTTGCTCTAAGTCTAGGCTTGTTAGATAGGAAAATACATATTTTGTTGCATCCATAGGATTTTGTTGCAATGATTCCAACAATATTCCATCCTCTAAATAGATTTCCAATCCATCTTTCATGACTCTTTTGGCAATAGACTCTAGCTTAATTTTTCTTTTGCCTTCATATAATCTTATTGCAGAGTCTTGTATATAAAAGTCCATTAAATCATTGTATCTACTGACAATCTTTTCATATTCTATCTCATCTATTATACTCTTTTGTTCTTTTTCTTTTAAATACCTCAGTGATAAAAAGTCAAAGAACTCTCCCTCTAGTTCCATTAAATAATAATGATTATGATATGGTCTCGTGAAAGAATCTGTCTTACCAAAAATGCCATGGGCAATTTCATGATTTAGTGTAGCGAAATCTTCTATGTTGCCTACCTTGTTAATTAGAAAATAAGGTCTATAATGAGGATGATAGAAGAAATAGGTTGTTCCCATATCCTCTTTATCTAATGATTCTGCAAATTGTAATAAGTGTTTCTTTGGATTTAAGTAATGACAAAATGCTTCTTTATACTTTTTATCTGGTAACCAATCTGCAAACTCTAGTGACATATTTACTAGCTCTTCATCACTCAAGTTAATCGTTGGAAGTTCTATATTATCATAAGTATCCGCTGTATCTTTCGTACTTTGTATCGCTTCTATCATTATTTTTTTTACTTTGGGATGAATTGCATTATAATCTTCTAATGTATTTACTGGTAGCCTATTCTCATAATCTATATATTTTATACGTGCTCTTTCTGGCGCTATATAATATCCACCTTTTGCGATTTCTTGCATTTCTTTTAAGTTATCTATTTTATCCTTTAGACTTTGTTTTTCTTCTTTTGTTCTATTTTTTCCTCTTAGTAAATATTGATAATATCTTTTATGCTTTTCTAATTCTTCTATGTCCCACTTATATTCCACGTTATCGCCCCCTGAATTTCTCATATTATACTAGAAATTGATTTAAAGTGCAATAAAAGAGGAAGTTCACTCTACTTCCATTGGATTAATATGAATGACAGTTAAATAGACTTCTGGTATTTTCTTATCAATTTCTTTTTCTAAGTGATTGGCAATTTCGTGACTTTCAAAGGTTGAGAGGTTTCCATCTACGTAAATAGTAAAAGAAATTTGATACTTATAACCTACTGGTGCTGAATTAAAATGAATTACTTTTTTTACTTCTTCGTGACTATTAATAATTTCATATACTTTTTTCTTTGTTTCTTCATCGATTGATTTATCCATTAAAACGTCATAGCTTTCTTTAAATATCTCTATGGCACTTATCAAAATAAAGATTGCTATGATAATTCCAACAATGCCATCTATAAAGTAAATATGAAAAATACTAAAGATGGTGGCAATTAGGTTTAAAGTTGTTAGGAGGCAATCATTACGATGGTCTTTTGCATTTGCTTTTATGAGTAAATTATGCTGTTTTTTATATAAATCATGTGTATAGATGTATAGGGCAAATTTTACAATAATTGTTATGATACAAACAACGATTAACCAGATAGAAAACTGGTACTTTTCTCTATTTAGTAAGGATAATATAGATCCTTTTAATACTTGATAAGTCATTAACATCATTGCAATACTAATTAACATCGAATAGATATATTCTGCTTTTCCGTGACCTAAGTTATGGTCATCATCACTTGGAAGCGATGCTACTTTATTGCCGATAAAAGTCATAATCGATGAAAAAATATCTCCAGCACTATTAAAAGCATCTGCAATCATCGCTTGACTACTAGTAATAAATCCTATTATTGCCTTTATAACAAGCAAAAAAACATTTCCAAGCATTCCTAAAATACTTGCTCTTTTTACTTCGTTAAACTTCTCCATAATATCTTCCTCTCATTCTTTATTCATTATAGATATTTTTATTCATTTGTACAAGATATTTTTTTCGGATAACAAAAGAGCACTTTTATGCTCCTTTTACCCTTTGGGCTTTAAATCTTTTGATTCCATAATATAGACATATGCTACTTTATCATCTAAAATATAAAATTTTGCTTTTTCTCCTGGTTGTTCTTCATAAAATAAAATTGGTTTTTCAATACTGTCCCTAATATTGATAATATCATCAAATGATTTAATATATTCTATTCTAATATGTTCTTCTTCAATGCTCTTAGAATTTCTTGTTTCACTAATATAACTATCATAATCTCTTAAGATTCTTTTCAATTTTTTAGCATATATTGTTTTAGAACTACGATGTTTTATAATATATATAATTACTGTTGTAATTCCTACTATATCTAAAATAGCAAATATAATAGACCATGTAAATAATACAGGGTTACTAATTAGGGTTGTTTTATATTGAAATATTTCTTCTACATTGTTGCAAAGCTTATAATCCATTGTAATATCTACTGTTTTATTAGTTAATGGCACTTCTAATTTAATTACTGCTTTATCCCTTAATTCTTTGTCAAATTCTTCATGCTTTCCTAAAATATCTACATACATACTTACTACTACTTTTGAGTTTGCAGACAAGTCATAATTACTTACAAAAGCACTCGCTAATCTGTTATATTTTCCATAATCTATCTTTACATTTTCTGCTACTGTAAATGTATTATTTTCTACATTTTTGAAACTTGTCTTATTTACAAGAGTTTCCTCTTGTTTGAAAATATTTTTTCCTTCAATATTATTAACTACTAAATCTGCTTTTACATAATAAGTATATTCCAAATCAAAATCTTCTTCACTTTTAAATGTGTAGTTAAAATTAGCATCTACATAATCTATTAAAGTAGATATATAGTTTTTATCTTTTGGTAAGAATGTGGTTTTATAAAATTCATTTGGTTTTAAATATACGTTGTAATCAAGATTACTTTTATCACTGTAGTGAATTACATATTCTTTTTTAAAGGTTAGTGACAAGCATCCTATTAATATAATGACTAGCATTATCAAAATTCCTATGATTACTGCGATAGGTATTACTTTTTCACGTTCCATATCTTTATTTTCCATTTTTTCACCACATTTCAGTCAAATATTTCATTTAATAGTACAGATGGCCATGCAATCCATAATACTTTATTATTTACTATACCTACTACTTCCTCCTGTTTTACTAGCCAATTATCCTTTTCTTTGTTAGCATCTCCTTTTGTTTGATATAGTATATTTTCTTCATCTAGAGCAAATATATCTACTACTCTATGTATAATCATCACATTGTTTTTTTTAAATACAATTACTTGATTTTTTTTAATTTCATCTTTCTTCGTATACTTTTTATATATTATAGCGTCCCCTTTATTAATCGTTCCTGTCATAGATTTACTTCCTACTGCTAACATACCATATTTTAGTGTACAAGAGACGAGTATTACTAGTGCTGTAATAGGTATTAGAACTAAAATATTTCCTATATAGTTTATTTTATTTACTTGTGTAGGTTCTTTAATCTTCTTTTTTTCTGTTAATTCTGTGATTATTAAATATAAAATATATGGAAAAACTAATATTACTACTGCTTCTATAAAATTATTTATAACAGGTTTTATTGGTATGATATATAAATATAAATCCATAAAGATGCGATAATATAAACATGGTTCATAACCATACTTTTTACTTATTTCGTTTAAGAAAAGGTTTTTGGCAATGCTTTGCACTAAAAACAGACAGAAAAAGGTACAAATATGATGATAGGAATTTAGAGTGTAGGTTTTTTCTGAGATTAGCAAATCTATCAAAATGAAGTTTAAAAACATAAGAATTCTTAGAATTTTATATTTTTTTTGCTTATTCTTATTTTGGAGAGATAATACATATCTAGATTTTTCAGTTAGATATACTATTAGTATTATCATCAACCATTTGCTAAGGCCAATGCTAGTTTTAGAAAATATACTGTAAGAATTTGTATATCCAGTGAAATATCCTATTAAGTACATGATTCCTAAGACTAGGGTAGATAAACCTATTATAATAAAGTTGATATCCTTGCATTTGTGTCTTAGTGGTCTTTTATATTTTATTATTTTTCTTAATAAGATTGAGAATATTGCAATAGCGATTAAGCCATAAATTATATTTAAATTTTTTAATAAAAAAACGTTAAAGAATAAAACGCAAAAAAGGATTATCTCCAATAAAAGGAGAAAGACAAATTTAGCCATTTTACCCACCACTCTTTAACTATTTTAATTAATTATCTTTTAATTTTCTGTTCCAGTTGCTGTTATGGTACAATTAATTTTATATGTTGCTGTTCCATCTTTGGCATAAGAACGGATCATTTTTATTTCTACACTATCATCTGTTGCAGTGGTATTACCTTTTGCTAGCGTTGTCCCATCAAAGGCATTCTTTGGTGTTACTGAAATATATTCTTCTTCTCCTGTTGCTCCTTCTAGTGTTTTGGTGCAAGTTAATTCTCCAAGAGTTGCATTATAGTTCGTACTTTCATTGGTGATCCAATAATGTAGCACAGCATTATTTCCAATTGTATCAAATTCTGGTGTTGTAAAAGTAATTGTTTTACCATCTGGCGATACTATCGGAATGTTAGTTTCTGACTTTGTTCCATTTACCATTAAATATGGTTTAGTCGCCTCTTCTGTGGAAAACTTTATATTTTGTTCGAATTCATCATTATTTGACTTAATGGATGCTGTACCATTAATAGCTAAGTTTGTTGATATTACTGCAAACGCAACTGTTAATAATAAAATTGCTAAGATAATTCCTGTTTTAGCCATTTTATTTCTACGCATAGAAACATACCTCCTTATTATATTTACTTTTATTAAATCATTTTTTTCGACAAAGTTCAACATTTTTAGGTGCAAAAAAAGAAGTTTACACTTCTCAATCATTTCTTTTTGCATTTACTTTACACGTTATTTTATATGTTATTTTATCCTCGGTTCCTTTATATAATTTTTTTAATATAATTTCTAAGGAACCTGCAATTCTTGTTGTTTTGCCGCCCGCTATTTGCTGATCTTTTAATTCATCTTTCGATATAATCTCTATATATTCATCTTTTATTTCTGTGGAATTTTCTAGGTGTTTTTCACAGATTAATTCTTCTATTTTAGCACTTTGTTCATTTTCATTTGTTACCCAATAATAAATCGTGGCTTTATCACCAACATTTTCAAAAACGGGGGTTTCAAATGTAATCGTTTTACCATCACTTGAAACTATTGGGGATTGTTCCTGGACTTTTCCATTAAATTCTAAATAGGGTTCTGTACTATTTTCCTTAGATTTTGAAAACTTGATGTTCTTATTAAATTTTTCTAGTTCTATTTTTTGATCGATTTCTGTTTTTTTACTTACTTTTATATCTTTTGTTACAATAGTAAAAATACTAGTTAGTAGTATAATTATCATTATTAAAATTATCTTTATTTTTTTTGATATCATTTTTATTTTCCTTTATATTTATAATAATCCCTTGTAATATTTCCATGCTAGTACTTTAAATGCTAATTTAGAAATATATTCTTCTGTTATAGTTCCATTTTGAATACTAGTTAAGATCTGTGTTTGAGCATCTGCATAGTTGGATAGCAATATAATGTTATTTCCTGCTAGTAATGCTTTTACATATTTATTATCTACATCAGAGGCTCCTTTCATGTCCATGTCGTCTGTTATAGCGATTCCTGTGAACTTTAAATCATTAAATAAGAGGTCATGTACTTTTTTAGATAAAGAAGAAGGATTATCTTTGTCTATCGCTGATACAATATTATGTGAAATTAGTACTGATTCTGCTTTCTCATCTATTCCTTCGATAAATGGTACTAGATGCTTATTCCATAGTTCTTCCATACTTGTTTCATCCACAGAGGATGAGGTATGAGTATCTGCATTATTTCCATATCCAGGAAAGTGCTTTAATGAATAGGAAACTCCTGTATTTTTACTAGCACTTACTACAGCTCTTGCATATTGCCCTGTTGTTTTAGCATCTTGTCCTAAGGTTCTTTTATATATGTAGGCTGTGGAGTCTGCTATATCTACTACAGGGGCAAAATTCATATTTAAGCCTAGATTTCTTAATATGGCACTTTTATTTACTGTATCTTGAGTTATGGCATTTAGTCCTCCACTATCATATAATTCTTTAGGTGATTTAAATGGTTCTGCAACTAAATTTTTATTACTACTTACTCTAACTACGGATCCCCCTTCTTCGTCTACTGCTGTAATTAAAGGAATTTTAGTCTTTGCTTGTAAAGCGGACGTCATTTGTTTGACTTCTGTTTCTGTTTTATTTGCAAAATCTATTGCATAAAAGGTTGTACCTCCTACATTATATTTTTCTACAGCATCTGTTAGCGTTGATGTTTTGTATCTTACGATTAACAACTGTCCTATTTTCTCTTCTATAGTCATTGTTTGCAATTTATCGTATGCTTGTTCATAGTATGCTTTAAAGATTCCATTATCTTGCCATGATTCAGGTATTTTAGAAGTAGGTGTTTTTTCTACTGGTACTATAATCACAGGTCTAACTCCTCTATTTGTAGCATTATTGATACTTGTCACTTCTGCAAAAAAGCCATCTCCTCCTACTAAGTAAATAGATTTATTGGTAGAGCCTTTGGTAGAAGTCCAATAAGTGGTATTTAATAACCATTCATGTTTCGCATAAGTGGGATAATCACAACCATGCTTGGAGCTTTCTCCTACTATACAACCTAGTTTTTGTAATTCTTCGATTGTAATCAAGCGTCCTGTTGTATTTACTCCATAAGTATCATTTAAATATTTTACATATTCATCTACATATGGTTTTACTGTACTTGTTTCATAGTCATTTGAACTGTTATTCGCACTAAAGGCAACTGTTCCATATTTAGATGAAGTTTTATCTCCTACTGCTTTCGGGTTTTGTTTTCCATATAGAGGATCACTTTTTGAAATCACAGTAGTACCTGAGCCAGTTTCTACTATATTTCCAACGTATAAATTATACTTGGCTAGTAATGTATAATTTTGTTTATCATATCCTATGATATTAAAGCATTCGTCACCTATACAGTATTCTTTACCTAAAAGGTCTTTTTCTTCTAATTCTTCATTTTTTTCTATTGCTGTTACATTTAATTTACATGTAAAGCTGCTGGTAGTTGTCTTTTCAACTGTATAGGGGTTGTCTATAGTTCCTGTTCCTGAGAGAATTTCTGTATCTCCTTTTAACGAAACAGCAGGACGAACTCCAATATCGCCAATATTTCTGGCAACATTTGTCCACATGGTAGATAAAGCTCCATTCGTATATAGTACTGAACCATGGACATAGGTATCATAAAATACTGGTGTCATCATCCAAACATTGCCCTTAGTATTTGCTAAAAAGTAATTTGTATTGTTTGGAGATGTGGCTAAGGTGGAAGAATATTTTCCGCCAGTTGCACCTGCATAGATCATTTCATCTGCAGTTATGGTTGCCACTGGGTATGTGAGTGCTCCATTTCCTGTACTTGTACTAACAGTAAAGCGGTCATTTGCATTTGCACATTTTAAAGTTGGACTTGTTACTTTGGCATAGCTTCCTCCTCTAAGAGCAAAAGCATATAAAGTTCTATTTGTGCCATATCCATGTTGTGTATAGGTGCTTGCATTATTACTCCAATTGGATGTATCGCTTGGAATACTTCGATCATTACACCATATTGTATCCTCTAATAATAATTCCGCGTTTTTATTTAAAATATTTGTTTTATACCAATTATCAATTTTAGTTTTTAAAACAGAGTCATGAGTATTTTGATGGGTTAAAGAATAATTCGCTGAACCATTTGTACCATACATATAACCGCCATAAGCATTGTCATTATTAACAGAATTGAAAGGAGTTGCACCCAATCCCATTCCTGTTGGCTTACTACATTTGCCATTAGTTGGAATTCCATTATAAAATAGTTTTACTCCACCTGTTTCTGTTGTTCTAATTATTTGCCAACAAAATCCTGCGAATATGATATTATTATTTGTTACATTACCACGAAAGAAGTATACTGGGTTACCACTATCTGTATTAGTCGTTTCATAAACCCCTTCGCCATTGGTACTGCTAGATATTTCATCATAATTAATACCTTGGTCTGTATCTTTCCCCTTTGACTGGTTCTTTATATAATTAAAGATTGGTTGATTTTTACTACTATTATTGGTAGTTACATTTATTTCATCTTCTACTTTATTCTGCGTTTCTATTTTCTTTTTACTTTTGTCATAGTATAGACTTGTGTTTTCTGCACTTGTTGGTGTACATGTGATATTTACCTCGGCATCGTATTGATCAGAAGAATTTGTAATTTCATAACTGATTAGCGAATCTCCATTTTCTTTTATATGAGTCGTGTTAAACGTAAAACTTTCTTTATCAGCACTAATTAAGGAGTTTAAGTCTATACCATCTATTTTTAGATTAGAAAAATATACCTTAAAGTTATCATTTTTGACAAGGGATATGAGACCATCTACTCCAAGAGTGGTATTTATAGTTGCATAACCTACTGTCATTAATAATAAAGTCCCAAATAGTGATATTTTTAATTTATTCTCTAAACAAAGTTTTCTAAATTTCTTTAATAAACTGTTCTTTTTCCTTAGCTTACTATTTTTCATACGATTATTCTCCTATTTTAATTATATATTTTTTCATTTTTATATGCAAGAAATAATAGAAGTTATATTTACTTTTGTAGTTTTAGATTTATTTCAGTTTTTCTTTAGTATTAAGTCTAGTCAAATTCTAGTACTGTGTCCATTTTCTTCAAAAAAAAAGAATGAACCTATCACTCTTTTATTTACAATATGGCACGTGGTAAGAAGACTTGCCAACTTTTGTTTTTACTTGCCTTCCTTATTATCTATCTTTTTTATCAACAATTTTTTCTGAAAGACAATATTTTTATCTTTATCCTTGTTTTCTTTGTTAAAATATTGATTATAATATTCCAATAAATCTTCTTGACTTCCTTCTACTTTGAGTCTAATTTTTATGTCAAATAGTGCTTTAATACCAGTAACTTCTGGTTCATGACTACCATCAAAATAAATACGTCCTTTTACTATTGCTATTACATCTGAATTATATTGCATCCATTCATAGTCACTCAAAGTACGATGTGTCCCTATATAAGTTATTTCTTCTAGTGACTGAAACGAGATATCATTAAAATAGAAGCCATCTCCTTTTCTATGTTTTGTCTCTACCTTAATAAACTCGGTATCGCTAATTGGTATGTACTTTAATCCTTTTCTTTTTATTTCTGACATACAATCCCCCGTTTTAATTTCTACCTTCTTACCTTTCTAAAATGTACTATTTTAGTGGATATTCCAGTAAATTCTAACACACCCATTATACTATATCTTCTTCTCGATAACAACCATTTTTTAGTAAAAACAAAAACCATGGATTTTCCTTTTATTTCCACGGCTTTTCATGTATTTCAACTCCACTTTTTGGAGTGTATTTACACATGGCAGGGGATGAGAGAATCGAACTCCCAACAAAAGTTTTGGAGTGTAAATCGACCACCCTCTGCATTTGTTCTTAACAACCTAATTATACAGGAAAATAGGGCATATAGTCAATTACTTTTAATCATTTTTAATTCATTAAAAATTAAAAATAATTAAAAA
>CAZWXX010000005.1:0-25890 GCA_964637865.1 uncultured Muribaculaceae bacterium
TGTCTTTATATTACAATATTTTTTCGTTTTGGTCAATTTAATTTTTCATTTGAGCCTATTTTATTTCGTTACTTATCGTAAAGTACTATTTATTTTCTTATCAATATAAGTATTCATTGTACTACGTATTTTCTCCATTTTTTCCTCGGTCTTTAAGTCATGATAGTGAAATCTATCTATCAAAATATTAATATAATCATTTTCTTTCACAATTTTATATGACTCTTTAAAGTTTAAATCAAAAATAAATGCCAAAACACAAACCCAATAATCTAGTGCTGTTTTTCTATCATGAATGTTAACACAATTCTCTTTTAATACCGTTTCATAAACAACATCAGATAACAAAGAATTTTCCATATCTTCTATACTCTTTACTTTTCCAGGAAAAATTGCCTCTATTCTCTCTTCTTTTTTCACTCTAAAATTGTCTAATTTATCTGCATCTCTAATAATTTTAGAATGTAGTATGCATCTATCATCAAGCCCCTCTTCTATTTTTAATCTACTATGGTTATGAATTGCCACCTTTATTATTTCATCATAACGATTATCTTCCATAAATTCTCTAATTAAATGATCTTCAAACAACATTTTTACACCATAAGATGCATGATCAAAACGAACACTATCAAATTGTTTTAGAAAAGTAATTTCTTCAAATCTACCAATGTCATGTAGCAGTGCAATTAATTCTGCCAACCTTTTATCTTCTTCCGATAACTCCAGCTTATCTGCTAATCTCTTTGCATTCTCCACTACATGATAAGTATGTACTATTTTTAGATGAAACCCTAAATCTCCTTGATTAGGATACTCGCTCAAAAAGTTTTTAAAAACCTTTCGAGCTTTCTTAATATCAATTATTTCCCCGTTCATTTGCAACCATCTCTTTCTCTAGGCTCTCCGACATATGTCTTGGTCCTCTAATAGCCCTAATGCCATATTTCTTTAGTTTATCAAAAGTATATTGATCTTCTTCATAACATGTCACTAGTTTTATCCTCATCGCCTTAGAAATTTCTAAATTTTCATCTTGATACTGATAGGGAATATCAGCTTCTATTACTTCGCACTGATAAAGTATCGCAGAATAGGGAGCGCCTAAATACAGATAAACTTTATCTTTTACTTTGATTCCTTTTGGCTGTTTCCATAATATTGTATTCTTTTTTTCAAAATAGGAAATGACATCATAATACTTTGGATTTGCTGGAATTAACCAACTAGAAGTTGTCTCTGTAAATTGATGACTCTCTTTAATATATTCCATGATTTCCTCATCTTCTAAAGTATCATCTAAAATGATGGTAAGCCAATTTTTCTTATTCATATGATAAGCAGGATAGAATCCTTTTCTCTTTAAAAGTTCTGTAATTTTTGGAGGAGGAAGTTTTATATTGAGTGCCTCTATTTTCCCAGTTTTCTTTTGATCAATTTTTTCTCCATCTATATACATAATTAAAGCATACCATTTATCATTATGACTATTTTTAAAAACTCCGTGCTTTTCAGACTCCCATGGAAAAACTGGTTCGTCATGATAGCATTCCATGATAAAGTCAGTAATTCGATTTGCCTGTTTACTTACAAAATATACATTTTTAAAACACTTGATTTTAATATCCTCTAATAAACTTTTATAGGATTCGCGAACACGACTTACAAACTCCCCCTTTTGACTTTCAATTCGAAAATTAATATATTCTTCCTCCATACTTAAATCATAAACTTTACCCGTTAATACTCCTTTATGATCCACTGTAATATCTGCTCGAAAACCATCTAAAAAAACACTGGAGTAATAGTAAGTATCTTGTTTCTTATCAAAACCATATTCTACTAACTTGTTAAAATCCACTTTCGCTCGCTCGAATATTTCTTTTTCTAACATCACACTACCACTTCACTTTTCATTATGATATTCTCTATCTTTCCAATACCACCATTTTAATTTTTCGGACTCATATACATCATGTTCCGCATAATAGACTGCCATACGAAACAGATATAACTGACAACGATCCTCCTCGAATTTTTTAATCTCACAATCTCTTTTATAGAGTTTTTCTGGATCTTTTCCTTTTAAATCTTCCACACAAGTAATCCCCATTTTAAAGAGACTTTCCTTTGTCTTTTTTCCTACATTTGGTATCGTCGTTAAATCTGTTTTCATTTTACAACACGCATCCTTTTTGTGATATAGTTTTACTTATATATTTCATGAAACAATTCTACCATTCTTTTTACTACCTGTACAGTCTCTTGTTGATACTGATGGTAGTATTTTGTATTATTTTTATTTTGCTTAGTATTTTCTAAGTTTCCTTTTACATCTAAATATATCGTGAGTACTTTATCTACTGCATAGGTTACGACTACTCTTTTACCATTGTAATCAGCAAGGATGGTACCATCCTCTAGATGCACCATTGCAGAAATTTGTGGCGTTAAATGTTTTTCTTTTTTAGCATAAACTTTGTATGCTGCATCTCCTTCTATAATTTGCCGAAATCCAAGATCATTTTTCTGATGAAACTCTAATGTATTTAAATTTTCGCTCATCTCCTGATATCTAGTTTCTTCTTCTTTTTTTCTTTTTTGTTCTATACGCCAGTTAATAAAGAAACCGACTAAAAATAGAAGTAAGAATATACTTAGTATGATAATTACTTTCCTTAATTTTTGATTATCTTTTACTTTTTTATCAATTGTTTCTATCATATGTTTATCGTTTTTTAATAAAATGTCTAAGGACACATTAAACTTTTCACTTATTTTAACAAGTGTTTCAATATCTGGGTAACTTTTGGCATTTTCCCAATTAGAAATCGTTTGTCTTGTTACATTTAGGATTTCTGCCAACTCCTCTTGTGACATTTTTTTATCCTTTCTCAATCATTTTATTATGTACTTCTCTTTTTTCTATCTAATATCTTTGACATATAAAAAAAATGCGCAAAGAAACTTTGCTATTTCTATAAACTATACTCTTATTACTACTATATCATTCACTTGTTGAATAAAAACCATACTGTAATGACAAATTCCTATATCTTTACTGCATTAATTTACTTTCTAAAAACCTCTCAAATACTTTTAGACCATAATCTTTATTATAATAATTGGGAAATTCATTTAAATGTGCTAAAGCAATTTTGGCAGTTGTGATTAAATCATCATTTGTTACATTCGTTTTAGGATCAATTGTTCCATGTTCTAATTCAATATTAATACCATCTAAAAATTCTTCAGGTGTATACTTATCAAAAGTTACTCCTAATATGGATGCAGCAATCATTGCATCTTTCATCTGAAACATATTATCACCAATACATTATATGTTTATTTTTTTATCCTATGTGCTGTGATAATAGTATAACTATAGGAGTTAATAGTTAGCCTGATATCTTCTATCTCACAATGCCAGTTCTTTCCTTTTTTATAAATATTACATTTTTTATCTAGAACTTTATTTTGGCAATACTCTACTATATTCTCCGTATTCAATTTAAGATTTCTCTTAATCCTTTCTATTCCCATTTCTGTAGTATGAATTTTATCTATATTTGATAATAATACATCACGCATAATTGATCCCTCTTTCTATCTTTTTATGAAATGATTCATTTTTTTATAAATCTCCATCATTATTAATACGGATAATGCTATAAGAAATAAATAAATTAAATATACAAATGGAATAGATACTGTTTGTAATAGTTTTGATAAAAATGGTACTTCCATCACTATAATTTGTAATAGAATAGAACCTATCACTCCGAATAAGATTAATTTATTATTTTTAATAGGAATACTGAATGCTGATTTATGTTCACTTCTACAGTTGAATACATGAATATTTTGAATAAATACCATCAAGGCCATAATATATCCACGAGCCATAGGGATATCCATATTTAATTTATTTAATAAAAGATACCAAGTGAGGAATACCACTGTTCCCATAACAAATCCTGATACAATAATTTCTTGAAATAATTCTTTATTAAATATGGATTCTTTGGGATTGCGAGGTGGTTCTTTTAAAATTCCTTCTTCCGCTTTTTCAAAAGATAAAGCCAAGTCTTGAATACCATCTGTTACGACATTGATCCATAATAATTGAATGGCAATCAGTGGCATTGGTAAATTTAATATGATTGATAAACAAAAAAATGTTACTTCTGCTAGGCCACATGATATTAAAAATAGTATTATTTTACGAATATTGGCATACGCTACACGTCCTTCTTTGATACCCGCAACAATTGATTTGAAATTATCATCCATAATTATCATATCTGCGATTTCTCTTGCTATATCTGTACCACTACCCATAGCAATTCCGATATTAGCTGCCCTTAATGCAGGAGCATCATTTACTCCGTCTCCAGTTACAGCAACAAATTCACCTTGTCTTTTTAATGATTCCACTATCTTTAATTTTTGAAGTGGTGTAACTCTTGCAAATACATGTTTTTGACAAATAAAATGATCAAAATTCTTTTTCCCTTTTTCAAATGCTTCTTCTAATTCTACACCTGTTGTTACTTCTTTATAATCATTCGCAAGTTTTAAATCTTTCGCAATCGAAAACGCTGTTAAAGGATGATCTCCAGTAATCATTAAAACTTTTACCCCGGCTGTACGACACTCTTCAATGGATAAGACAGCTTCCCTTCGAATAGGATCTATAAATCCAACTAGCCCCATAAATGTTAAATCCTTTATGTCATTACAAGAATACTTATCTTGTTTTTTTATTTTACCATTCGCAAGGGCAATCACACGATAACCATCTTTTGCTAAAGCTTCATTTTGTTCTTCTAAAATAGTAGAATCTATTCCTTCCTCTATTAAGTTTATATTACTACAGAAAGATTTTACAACTTCTAAAGAGCCTTTTACGGTACAATAATTTTCCCCATCTTTTTCATAAAATACGGCCGAATACTTATTTTCAGATTCATATGGAATCATTTCTAAATTTCTGATTTTATGTGTTTGTACATCGATTTTTTTGCCTAATACTTTAAATGCGATATCAATAGAGTCGCCAACAAACTTGTTTTCATCTACCTCTGCTTCATTATTAATGATTCCAAGTAATACTAGTTCCCTAGCATATTCTAAATGATTTCCTGTTATTTCTCCATCAAAATTAAATCCTGTTCCTGATATATTGTACTCTTCCTTATTTGGTAAAATTATTTTCTTTGCTGTTTGTTCATTCACTGTTAAAGTACCTGTTTTATCGGATGCAATAACTGTACAACTACCTAATGATTCAGCTGATTTTAGTTTTCTCACAATTACATTCTTTTTAGCCATTTTATTTGATGCAATTGTAAGTGCCATTGTAAGTGCTAGGGGAAGTCCTTCTGGCATTGCGGATACGGCAAGAGCGATTACTGATAAAAAAATTTCGTTATAAGGAACACCTTTTACAATCAGTAATATGGTAATCATAATTGCCACAATGAAAACTAATAAACTAAGTTGTTTTGATAATTTTTCAACTCTTATCGTAAGTGGGGACTTCTCTTCTGGAGCATTATTTATACTATTTGCAATTTTACCGATTTCAGTTTGAAGGCCAATATTTACTACGATTCCTTTTGCCCTTCCTGTTACGACTGTTGTACCTGAAAATGCCATATTACTTTGTTCTGCAATCATAACGTTTTCCTTGTTAATTACTTTATTATTTTTATCCACTTGAATACTTTCACCTGTTAATAGTGATTCATCAACCATTAAATTATGTGCTTCTACAATTCTCATATCAGCACTTATTTTATCTCCTGACTCTAAAAGAACATAATCACCGATTGTTAAATCTTCAACATCAATTGATAAAACCTTTCCCTCTCTAAAAACTTTTGCTTTGTCTGCTACAAGTTCTGCTAATGCTTCTGCTGTATTACTTGCTTTCTTCTCTTGATATGTTCCCATGACGGCATCAACGAGTACTATAAAAAATATAACAATTGCATCTACTATTTCTAAAGCAATAAATGAAATTATGATAGCTACTAATAACAATATAATCATGGGATCTTTGAATTCATTTAAAAAAATTTTTAAAGTACTATCTTGTTCTTTTCTTGGCAATTTATTTTTTCCATACTTTTGTATTCTTTCAAGGGATTCCTTCTTACTTAATCCTTCGCTATTTACTTGTAATTCTTTTTCAATTTCTTCTATTTTTTTATTGTAGTACATATTCTATTTCCCCTACTTTACCATTATTATTTTGTTCTGTTTTATATTATAACATGAAAAAAGCAAATCTTCTATATCAGTTGATTCGCTCTATACATTGTAATTTTTGACTTTACAAATATCTAGCATCTTTTTATCTTCTTATCGCATAATCCTTTAAATAGATAATATCATATTTAAAAGTAATTATCTGTTTTTTTATTCTTTAATATCATTAAGAACTCTTTGAAATAACTCTTTCCAATGATCAAATGTTAGTATATTTAAAGTTTCATCAAAGTCTAATTTATATGAAATTATTAAAGATGGTATGATTGTTACTAGAGATTATGAATTGAGAGAAGTCACAGAATTTAATGCCAATACTGCCTGGAATAAAAGAACAAGAAAAGCAATTGAGAGTAATGCCTCTAAGAGAGAAACTGCTAAACCCTTTATAAAACTGGTTATTGATGAATTTAGAAGTGATTATAATATAAATTCTATTGATGAAATTATTAATGATTTTAAATTAAATAGACAAGAAGAAATCAAGGGTATGACTCTTATATGTACTTCCACCTTTTATAACTATGTTGAACAAGGAAGAATTGATAATTTTGATAAGTATGAACTTCCAATGAAATGCAAAAGAAAATCAAAAAATGAACAAAAAAAAGGAAAAACAGATCCAAAAGGCACAAGTATAGAACAAAGGCCTTTTCCTCCTGATGACAGAAATGAATTTGGACATTGGGAGGGTGATACTATTGTTGGAAGTAGTAAAATCAAAAATAGTGGTGCTGTATTGACCCTAGTGGAAAGAAAAACTAGATTTCAAATCACTATAAAATGTAAAGACAGAAAAGCCTTAACTATTTATAAAGCCATTAAAAAGATAAAACAAAAATATCCTGAATTAAAGGATTATAAAATAAATGAAATCTTTAAATCTATCACCTTTGACAATGGTGTTGAGTTTTCTAAATGGGAAGAGATTGAAAAATATTTAAAAACTACCTGTTACTTTGCACATCCTTATTCTTCTTATGAACGTGGTAGTAATGAGAATGGAAATAAATTACTACGCATATTTTTACCTAAAGGTTGTAATATCAACGAATATACTGATGAATATGTGATGAACGCCAATGAACTTATTAACACAAAAATAAGGAAGATTCTTGATTACAAATCTTCCCTTGAGTTATTTACTACTGAGTTAGCAAAGCTAACTCCAACAATTTAATTATAGCTTACTTTACACTTTTTAATAAAAATTCCGGTTTCTACTTGAAATTTTGGTAATTTTTCTGTTTTTTACGTTCTTATAAGTGCCATAATTTTTCATTATTTTTTCGTACTTCTTTGATAATTCCCCCGCCTAGACATTCATCATTTTTATATAAAACACAAGCCTGTCCTGGGGTTACTCTTTTCACCCCTTGTGGGTATTTTACAAGAATATTACCATCTTCTAACCACTCAAGAGAAACTGGAATATCTTCTTGACGATAACGAAATTTAGCAGAACATTCTGTTGATTTTTCTTCTCCTAAGAAGTTCACTTCATCTATGATGCAGGAGTCAGATATTAAATAGTCATTGTCCTCACCGATTGCAATATATAAAATATTTTTCTCTAGATTCTTGCCTACTACAAACATTCGCTCATCTGTTCCACCGATATTAAGACCACGTCTTTGGCCAATGGTGTAATACATAAGACCAATATGCTTTCCAATTACTTTTCCAGTATCAATATCTACCATATCACCAGGAGTATTTGGTAAATAGTTTTTAAGAAAGTTAGTAAAATTACGCTCTCCAATAAAACAAATTCCAGTTGAATCTTTTTTGCTCGCTGTAATCAAACCATACTCACTTGCAATTTTTCTAACATCCGGTTTTATCATATCACCAATTGGAAATAATACATTTTTTAATTTTTCTTTGGGAACTTGGGATAAGAAATAAGTCTGATCTTTGGCATGATCCACTGCTTTTAACAGTTTTCCATCTTCAATTCTTGCATAATGTCCTGTTGCAATATAGTCTGCTCCTAATTTTTCTGCCTCTGTCACAAACATATCGAACTTGATATATTTATTACACATAATATCTGGGTTTGGTGTACGCCCTTTTTTTAATTCATCTAGAAAATACTGAAATACATAATCGTAGTACTCTTTTACAAAGTCTTTTCGATGAAGGGGAATTCCTATTTTCTCGCAAACGGCTAAAGCATCGTTATAATCTTTTTCTTGTGGACAAATTCCTTCACTCGCAACTGGTGCATTTTCCCATTCTCCGTTGGCAAACGAATCCCAATTTCTCATAAAAAGTCCAATGACTTCATAGCCTGCCTCTTTTAATTTGATGGCTGCGACTGAAGAGTCTACTCCACCACTCATTCCAATTACTACCTTTTTCATACTTTCACCCCATACTTAAAGTGATTCCTTTTCGCCTCTTATTATATCATACTTTTTGACTTTTTAGCAGAAATCTCTTTACTAAAAAAGTTAAGAAATTTTCTCTCCTAACTTATTTTCTAATCCAGTTTTCAATTTCTGTTTGTGATTCTTCCACATTGCTACCACGAATAGCCAATCCTTCTCTTACTTCTGCATTCTTACAGTATTTTCTAATATCATTCATAGAATTTCCTAATCCACTTCCTTCGTGAGTTGCAAAAGGTTTTACTATTTTTCCTTCAAAATCTAGTTTTTCTAGTTGTGTAAATACTGCGACTGGACAAGTCCCCCACCAAATAGGATATCCAATATAAATAGTCTCATATTCATCGATGTTTTCTAGATATACTTTTAATTCTGGTCTATCATTATTTTCTAATTCTTCTTTTGCGATATCACAGCATTCTTGATAATGATAAGGGTATTCTTTTATAGGTTCTATTTCAAATAAATCTGCATCTGTTAATTCTTTTATTTTTTCTGCAACAACTTCTGTATTTCCTTTATCGATATTTCTAATTCCGTCACTCATATAATTTTCTCCTGTATGAGAAAAATAAATTACTAAACTTTTCATATTATCTCTCCTTACCTTTTTCATTTCTCTTAGCATAAATACTATTCTTTTTCCTATTCTAATAATAGTTTATCAATCATATATCCCTTTTTGAAAAACTCTTTTAATATATGTGTTGTCCATCTTCTAAATTGAATTGCTCTATCAGAGTTTACTCGATAACCGACAGCAATAACAACATCCAAATTATAGTATTTAAGATTTCTTTTTACTTCTCGATTGCCTTCTTTTTGAACTAGTAAGAAATCCTTACTAGTTGATTTTTCATCAAGCCCATACTTTGAAAATATGTCTTGTAAATGCATTGTGATATTATTTCTAGTAGTATTAAACAATTCTCCGATTGCTTTTTGGGTTAGCCACAAGTCTCCTTCTTCAAATCTAACCTGAATTCCCTTTTCTTTTTTTGCTCTTCAAAAATTAAAAATTCAGCACTATTGCTTCTAACAATTAAATTCTTTCCCATATAACCTCCTGATTTTTCGTTTATTTCTTTATTCCACTTATAATAAGAAAATTTCCTGTGATAGAATGATAGCCTGTATCGTCATCTAGATTTTCTTCTAAAAAAGTAAAAGTATTAATCCCTAAATCAAAACCTTTTAATTGTTCCTTAAAAAATTCAATAGCTTCATTTGTATGATAATTACCCTCTTTATTCTTTTAAACTTGAAGTCCCAAGTTGGGACTTCAAGTTTAAATATTCATCTTTTGTTAATTGAAAATAAAAGTCTTCCGGAAATCTATCAGAATGACGATTAACAGCTTGGTTAATTGTTTTAGCGCCATTACTCGCTAAATCACTATCCAGTATTACTTGTTTTCCTCTTATCTCATAAATTAAATTTTTAACTTCTTTTTTCTCTTTTATACTGACTTCATTCATTCCTTTAGCCTTCTGTTTTTTTATTAAGTCTTATTTTAGCTTCTCATATTCTTCATCACTTACTGGTTCTAACCACTCGTTAAATGTATCTTCTCCAGGTACTTCAACTGCAATATGACTAAACTAAGAATCTTTCTTTGTGCCGTGCCAATGCTTTACATTTGCAGAAATTATTACTGCATCTTCTGCCTTTAAACTTTTTATTTTTTATTTTCCTCTAAGTATCTCTTATACATTTCGTCCATAGATGAGACATATTCTCTATCTTGTTTTACTCTAAATTTTTCATATTCTTTATTTGCTTTTTCAACAGCTTGTTTATGTGAAATATTACCTGAATGTTTTAGTAAATCTTTTTTCTAAATTTTAATAAATCGTCTGTTGCATTAATCCAACTCTGCATAGTCATCAAGTTTTGTTCATTAGCCATATCTTCAGCATAATCTAAAAATAATGTTGTAAGGCTTTCTAATTTTTTAATTTCATCTTCGTTCAAATAGTTTTTAGCAATAGATATATCATATTTCATAATTTTACCGTTAGGACCATTTTTCCAATTCGTTAATCCCATATGTTCTTTTTCACTATTTGCTCTATTATATATAAGTTCTGCCGCTGTATGATTTGTAATTGCATAATGGAGCTTATTTTGAACTATCTTAAAAAATGTATATGCTTCTTCTGAATCTTTATTGTAATCAATACTAGTTGTTTCAAAAAGATCTGTAATTTTTTGATATAACCTTCTTTCACTCAAACGAATTTCTTTAATTGTCTCTAATAATTCGTCATAATAGTCTTTCCCAAATTTTGGTCCATTCTTCATACGTTCGGTGTCAATTTTAAATCCTTTAATAATATAATCTTTTAATACACCCGTAGCCCAAATTCGAAACTGAGTTGCTTTTTTTGAGTTTACACGATAACCAACTGCAATAATTGCATCTAAATTATAAAATTCAATATTTCTTTTGACATTCCTATTACCTTCTTTTTGAACTTGTTCCATTTTGGAACAAGTTCCTACTCTTTGCAATTCTTCGTCATTATATATATTCTGAAGATGTTTTGTTATTGCTTGAGAATTCACATCAAAAAGTTCTGCCATACTTTTTTGTGTAAGCCAAATAGTTTCATCTTTCATTATTACATCAATATTTATTTTCCCATTTTCTGTTTCATATAGAACTATATCACTCTCTTTTATTTCTTTCATAAAACCTCCCTGCTACTATCATTACATTTTTAATGTTAAACTATTTATTTGATATCTCTTTGCAGTAAAAGATTGAAATTTATGCAAGCCTATCTACTGGATCTTCGTGCACTTCAGTTTCATCAAATGCCTGTGATTGAATTTCTAACATTTTTAGTTTACCATCATAAGTATATTTATTTTTAGGTGAAATTTCTATTAAATCATTTTTTCCTATTTTAATATTTTCACCATTTATTTTAAAACTTCCTTCTCCTTCAATTATATAATAAAACATTGTACTTTTATCTAACATACAGTAAGTATCTCTTTTCCATCAATCTCAATAAAACACAAATCTAAATCATTACACTCTGTATTTAGTAAGGATATATCAAATCCGTTTTTTGAAAAACTATTCACTATGTTTTTTATATATGCCATTATTTTTTATCTCCTAATCTATCATACTCTTCATCGCTTACTGGTTCTAACCATTCGTTAGATGTATCTTCCCCAGGTACCTCAACTGCAATATGACTAAACCAAGTGTCTTTTTTGGCTCCGTGCCAATGCTTTACATTTGCAGGGATTGTTACTACGTCACCTGGTTTTAACGATTGTGCTTCTTTTCCCTCTTCTTGATACCAGCCTTCTCCTTCTACACAAATTAGGATTTGACCGCCACCTTTTGAAGCGTTATGAATATGCCAATTATTTCTACAAGCAGGCTCGAATGTTACATTAGCTAGGAAAACATTACATTCTTTCGGATTATTTAAAGGTTTCAAATAAGAGGCACCTGTAAAGTATTCTGCATAGCACTATTAAACTCTCCCATACCAAATACCCCACCGTGTACTTCATCTATATTCTCTTGATATACTTCTTTCATTAATTCAAATGCACTCCAAGCTTTTGGCCAACCTGCATAAAATGCTAACTGTGTAACAATCTCTACTGCCTCTTCTTTAGTAATTCCGTGTTCACGTCCTAAGATAAAGTGAGACTTTAATTGTGGAAATAATCCTTGGGCCATTAAGGCAGCAATGGTTATCATAGAACGGTCTCTTAAAGATAGCTTGTCCTCTCTACTCCAAATTTCTCCAAATAATGTATCATCATTTAACTCTGCAAACGTTGGTGCTAACTGTCCTAAATTTTCTCTTCCAGCAGTTTGTTTTTTCATATTCTTCCTCCTACTTTTCTTAATTTCCTTTTCTTTATTATACTAGAAAACTAAAAAAAAGCTTAACTAAATTTTATTTATTTTAAAGATTCTATCCATTTTTCTAACTTTTCTTCTGGCGTTACTAAAATATCTTCGTTAAATTTAGTCTCTTTTGCATTTTCTACTTTGGCATTTTTACATAACTCGGTCATATCTTTAATGACACTTCCCTTCCAGCCAGCATTGGTCATAAATGGTACTACTATTTTTCCGCTAAAATCATTTTCTGATAAAAATGTTAGTACTGGGCTTGCCATCTTATACCACCAAGTGGGAGTTCCTACAATGATTCTTTCATAATGATTCACATCTACTGTCAAAGGTTTTAACTCTGGTTGATAGCCTCTTTCTACTTCTTCTTGTCCAACTTTTACTACTTCATCATAATTTTTTGAGTAAGGCACTACTGGTTCTAACTCTATCATATCTGCACTTAATTCCTTAGATAAGCGTTCTGCGATTTGTTTTGTATTTCCTGTTTCTGAAAAGTAGACAACAAGGACTTTACTGCTATCTAAGTCTGTGCTTCCTGTTCCTTTTTTCTTGTTCTCATTTTGAATATTTTTATTGAATCCTGCTGACTCTTTCTTACCAGTAAATAGGAATACACCTACACCGACAATTAGTAAAATAGCAAGGATGCTCACTATTATAATTACTTTTTTATTCATATTTTCACCTACCAACTTTTCTCATCTTTACGACAATCTTCATTTTCTTTTCTATCACGTACCATTTTATCAAACCACTCTACCATACTTGGATCTTGATGATTAAAGAATAGACTATCACTGGTATCTAATTTTGCAATTTCATCCATATCTTCTTCTGATAACTTGAAATCAAAGACATTAAAGTTTTCTTCCATTCTCTCGATATGAGTAGATTTGCAGGCAATGATAACGCCTCTCTCAATTAACCATCTTAAAATGACTTGTGCAGATGATTTGTTATATTTCTTTCCGATATTTACAAGTGTTTCATTTTCAAACATATTGTTTCTGCCTTCTCCAAATGGGGCCCACGCTTCCATATGTACACCATACTTTTTCATATTTTCTTGTGCGTCTACTTGTGCATTCATAGGATTGGTCTCTACTTGATTGACAGCAGGGATTACTTTTCGTTCAAATAAACACATATCTGTTAGTCTGTCCGGATAGAAGTTAGATATTCCAATCGCTTTTATTTTTCCTTCTTCATATAAATCTTCTAAGGCACGGTAGGCACCATAGTAGTCACTAAATGGTTGATGAAGTAACACTAAGTCAATATAGTCCGTTTGTAATTTCTTTAGTGATTCTAAAACAGAGGCCTTACATTTTTCATAACCATAATGATCAATCCACACTTTTGTCGTAATAAATAGTTCCTCTCTTGGCACACCACATTCTCCAATAGCATCCCCTACCTCTTTTTCATTGAAGTAACTCTGCGCTGTATCGATAGAACGATATCCAACTTTAATCGCATCTAGTACACATCTTTTTGTCTCCTCTTTTGGAATTTGATATACACCAAATCCTAAGATTGGCATTTTTACGCCATTGTTTAACTCTACATATTCCATATTTTTCTCCTCCTTGACACTTTCGTCATTTTTTAATACAATACCAGTATAAATGTCGTGTGTTACACACGGTCAAGCATTTTTTACAAATTGGAGGAAAAATTATGTTGTATTCTATGAAAGAGGCATGTGAGAAAACAGGACTTTCTTATGATGCTTTAAAATTCTATTGTAATGAAGGATTAGTTCCAAATGTCAAAAGAAATAAAAATAACTATCGTGTCTTTAATGATAAAGATATCGCTTGGATTGAAAGTCTTTCTTGTCTTAAAAGTTGTGGAATGAGTATTTCAGAAATGAGAGAATATGTAAGGCTTTGCCTAGAGGGAGAGTCCTCTATTCCAAAGCGAAAAAAAATTTTAAATGGGAAACTTCGGGAGCTTGAAAATAAAATCCATGAGCTTGAAGATAGTATCCACTACATTCACTGGAAGCAGAAATTTTATGATGATATCTTAAGTGGAAAAAAGGAGTATTATAGCAATTTAATCCCAGATGAAAATGAAGGAGAAAAAAAAGAAGATACTAATTAATATCTCCCGTTACTGCTTTTTTTAATGTATTTAGAACAAGTTCAAAGTAACTCAACTTATCAACAGAATTCTTAGCAATTAAATCTTTTTGTACAACAATATTATCCTTTTCTTTTACTATAATACTTCCCAATACCTGCCCTTTTTTTACAGGAAGTTTTATTTTATCCACATCTGTTTCAATTGTATATTTTTTATCTTTAGTTCCCCTATCTTGTAATACAGATACATCATTTTCTGTAACAAGTGCTATTTTATTTTTACTTCCCTTTTCAATTGGAATTTCGTCTATTTTTTCACCTTTTTTCTTAAGCATTTGTACTTTTACTGTATTAAACCCATAATCAAGTAAAGATATGGTCTCTGCATTACGTACCTTGGATTCTTCTTCTCCAAGCACAATAGCAATGAGTCTCATATCATTTCTCTTAGCAGTCGCCGCCAAACAATATTTAGCAGCATCCGTATGTCCTGTCTTAAGTCCATCTGCCCCTTCATAAAAACGAACTAATTTATTAGTATTCACAAGCCAAAACTTTTTCTCTGTGTTTTGTCTCAAATAATCCTCATAAACAGAAGAGAAATTAAGTATTTGTTCATGAGTCAGAAGTTCTCTAGCAATAATCCCCATATCATGAGCACTAGAATAATGTCCGTCCTGATCAAGACCTGTACAATTTTCAAAATGTGTATTTTTAAGTCCTAAATCCTTCACCTTTTGATTCATAAGTTTTACAAAACCTTTTTCACTACTGCCAATAACTTCTGCCATTTGCACTGTTGCATCATTTGCACTAGCCATCGAAATCCCCTTAAATAAATCTTTCACTGTCATTTTCTCTCCTGGCTCTAAATAAATCTGAGATCCACCCATTTCAGATGCATTCTTACTAACTTCGATCACATCATCCCACTGAATCTTTCCCTCTTCAATATTTTCTAAAATAATAATTTGTGCAACCATTTTAGTCATAGAGGCGATAGGAACTTGCTTATCTTTATCTTTTTCAAATATAATTTTTCCAGTAGACGCCTCCATCAATAAACCACTTGTTGCATTAGGAATAAGTTCCTCTGCCCTTACTGTCACAGGACAGAAAAATAATCCAAAAACAAAAAGTAATAATAACTTTTTCATAACACTCCTCCTATAATTTTTTATGACAAAGAACAACAAACTATTCTAAAATTAAAAGAAGAATTATATAGTATAATAGGTGATCATATGAAAAATATAATAATTTATCTAATAGTGATTCTTCTAATTAGTCTCTCTCTTTTTCTAACATTAAAAAAAGAGCCAGAAAAAAAAGATAAAAAATTAGAGACATTAAACTATATCAATAAAAAAATATCATTTTTTAATTATAACTATATAGATCGTTATGTATCTTATCATTTAAAAAATAAAAATCTTCCTTTAAAAAATGTAATTATTGAAGTAAACATTGGTCTTGATTATGACTATTATCAAAATACAAAAATAGCTCCTAATCTTCAAACATCACAAGTACTAGTAAATAAATATCATTATCTAGAAAAAGATTATATTCCAAATAATCTAACAGAAATTTATGAAGGTTATAGTAAACCTGGAATGTATTTAGTAGAGGAAGCAGCAAACGCATACAAAGAAATGGCAAAAAATATAGAAAAAGAAGGAATGAGAATTCGAGTAATTTCTAGTTATCGTAGTTACAAATACCAAAAGAATTTATATGAACGCTATGAAAAACAAGATGGTAAAAGAGAAGCAGATAAATATTCTGCACGTCCAGGCTTCTCAGAACACCAAACAGGGCTAGTAATTGATATAGATAATGAAATACTATCTTACGAAGACTTTGGTAAAACAGAAGAATTCCAATGGATGGAAAAAAATGCGCATAAATATGGGTTTATTCTTCGTTACCCCCAAAATAAAGAATTTATAACTGGATATACGTACGAAGCATGGCACTATCGTTATGTAGGAAAAAAACTAGCAACATATATAAAAAAACACAATATCACTCTCGATGAATATTGTGCAATGAAAAATAATAAAACTAAGTAATATCAAATTTTTCCCTATATTTTTTCTGAAAGAACTTATAAAGTAAATAAAATAATATAAAAATAATCCACAGAAACAAAATCAAATTACTCAACTGAACAAAACATAAAATAGATTCATTACGATAAATTGCAACATCAGTAGTAAAATAAATCCTATTATCTGCAACTTGTCCGATAACCTGAATATAGAAAATATAAAGAATGCCAAAAATAGTAGTATTTACATATTTCAAAAACTTTGTAATCTTTTTGCTAAACATTGTATAAAAAAGGAAGATAGTAACAAATACCATAATAACAAAATACATAGCAAGAGATGGAAAATAAATATAATGCATAATATATTTAATAACACCATCAATACTTTGCATTGTATAATCTGAATAAAAATAACAAATCAAAAAAAAGAAGAAGAAATACAAACAAACAGCAAACAGTTTAATTACTTTCTCATTTTTATTAACATTTATTAGAAAAAATATAAATAATAAAAACCCAATAATAAAAAGTTCAATAGACATAAAAGAGGAGAACATAGAAAAAAATGCATAACCTATCTTTTCAAATATATTTAAAGACATACAACTCCTCCTCTTACACTAATTCAAAAATATAAATTGTTTGTGTCGTATCATTATCTTTGGTACAAGTAATAAGAGTTAATGCTTTCGTATTATAATTATCTCTATGAATTGCAACCATCCCAGTTTTAGGCTGTTCTTCGACCTTTACAAGCTTATACTTATATACTTCTCCTTTATAAGTAACTTTAGCAATATTACCAATATTTAGCTTATATAGATTAGCAAAATAAGAAATATAAGCATCACCAGAATGTGCCATCAAAATAAAATTTCCATTTTTTTCATCTGGATAATTAGAATTACTTGCAATCATAACATTATAATTTACATCATTATATTTAGAATTTTTATCAACAAACCCACGTTTCAATCCAATTCTAGAAATTTCTAAATAGCCAATATAATTATAATTTTTCTTCTTCGGTTTATCGCCAACTGGATTATTAGTTTGCTGATTATTTTGATCAATATTCTCTACATCTGGTGTATATACATTATCATTTCCATTATCACTAGTATCCATAGAATCATCCAAAAGCAGAAGACGAACATCTTCAAATAATTGCTCACGCAATACTTTTAAATGATTCCAAGATATACACACTACCCCAATAAATACAAGGAAAGAGCCAATTAATAATAGTTGACTCTTACTTATTCTTCTAGTTTTCTTTCTTTGGTTTAACACTTGCATAAATAATCGCTATACCACAAATTAGAATAATTCCTCCTGCTATATAAACAGTAAATGGAATATTTAATCCTGTATCAGGTGTTGGGGTAAGTGGATTATTTTTATATACTAATTCTGTAACAGAGCCATCATTCTTAACATCAAATTCAATTACTTCTTTACTAAGTTCATATCCTTTTGGAGCCTCTAACTCTGATAATTGATATTTACAAGCAGTATCATTTACTGGCAATGCATCAATTTCATATGGCTTATCACTAGAAACCCATTTAGCAACTACATGTCCATGGCAATCATTAATTACCATAGTAGCACCAGCAAGTTCTTTAGAAGTAGTAATATCTTGCTTACTAACTTTAACTTTTCCAGTTGGAATCTCTATTGGAACTAAATCCATTTTAGATTCACTAGTAGTAGTATAAAAATCAGGAATTAAAGCTGTTTGAGCACCTGAATTAGATTCATTTCTATAGGCATAAACTTTTTTATGCTTATAATAACCAGTTACTGTTATAGAAAAATTAATAGTATTTTTATCAATATTTTTCAACTTTTCCATTGGAATACGGAGTCTAATCTGAACAGAAGAAGACAAAGTAGAATTATTAGGATACTCCACTCCATTTTCATCTACAAAAGTAATACCATAATCTTCTGCACCACTCACTTGAGCTTTATAACTGGTAAGTTCAGACCCCATTCCATCCACAGAAACATATCCAATAGATTCAAGAAATTTCCCATCATCAGAAACACGATATCCATCTTGCCAACCAGGATAAACAAACATACCATCACCGCTATCAGGTTGAGCCGCTTTAGCCTTAGTAACCAAGTCTCGAATGATTTTAGCATACTTATTATCAGTTCTTGTAATAGCATAAATCTCATTTTCATCCAACTTATCTGCATCAGTCAATGTTTTACCTGTGTCATTTAAATAAGACCAAATCGCCCATTGAGTTACAGCCTTTCTATAAAGAATATCTTCTCCCTCCATAAAAGTATTATCATAAGGATAAGCATGTGTAACAATATATGTAATTCCTGCATCAACAAGTTGATCAGTTAAGTTTTGATCTCTAACATAAGTATTAGTAATCCCCTCAGCTGGCATATCTTTACTTTTTTCTAAACAATATAAATGATAAAATTTTCCAGTAGAATCTTTTCCCTGAAAATCGGTACTATAAGTAAGAACCCAATTTTCATTTCCTGGTCCCATAGCTAACTTAACCATCTCATCAATAGCCTTGCTAGAAGTCGTTATTCTCTCTGGAACTCCACCATTATCAGTAGTCTCTCCTATAGCATAAGATGTTCCAATATGCATTACACCTGTAACACCAATAAACATCATAACAGATGTAGCAAACAAGAAAAGTGCTGCACTCATTGCATCAATTCTTTTTTTTCTATTCTTTCTTTTTGACATAAACTCACCTAACCTCACATTCATATGAACTTATTATAACACAAATATTCTATTTGTCGATATTTTTTTTCACTTTTGTTAATTTACTTGAATGAAATTTTAAATGCACCAATAAAAATAGTAATGGTTAATTTAGTCTTTCAAACATCAAACTTGTAAAATATAATATAATTTGTATAATATATATCGCTGTTTTGCCCATATCTGAAAGGAGATTTTTAAAATGGGAAAGCATTTAAATTTAAGTCAAAGAATTATTATAGAAAGTAATCTTAATGAAAATACAAGTTTAAGAAAAATTGGAACTATGTTAGGAAAACCTCATACTACAATTTCTAGAGAAATACTAACAAGAAGAATTTTAGTGAAAGGAAATCACTTTAACAATTTTAATACAAAATGTGACAAAACTGATAAAGCACCTTTTGTATGTAATGGATGCCCCAACAAAAATAAATGTAAGAAAAATCGTTATTTCTATTATGCTGAAGATGCTCATAATGATTATCGCAAAACTCTTGTTGAATCTAGAGAAGGCATTGACTTTGAAAATGATGAATTCAGGAAAATGGATAAAATAATTAAAGATGAGGTTGATATGGGTCATTCATTTTATATGATTGTTATGGATCATCCAGAATTTAATATTACTGAAAGAGCCTTATATTATTATCAAGAAAAAGGTTATCTATCTTGTAAAAATATTGATTTACCTAGGATAGTTAGATATCGTAAAAGGAAAAGAAAAGTTTCTAAAAATAAAAGCGATAGAAAAGAAGATGCTTGTAGAATTAACCGTACTTATCAAGATTTTGTTAGGTATAAAGAAGCTAATAAAATAACTTACTATGTAGAAATGGATACTGTTGAAGGCATTAAAGGTCACTCTGTTTTACTTACTTTAAACTTTATTCCTTTTAACTTTATGATAGCATATAAATTGAAAAGCCAAACAATATCTGAAGTTACTGATAAAATTAATGCTGTTAAAAAAATATTGGGATACGAATTATTTCATAAGATATTTCCTATAATATTAACTGACAATGGAAAAGAATTTAAAAGACCAGATTTAATTGAAGATAATGGTTCTGATGTAATTAAAACAAAAGTATTCTTTTGTGACTCTAGAAGAAGTGATCAAAAAGCAAGTATTGAAGTAACTCACGAGTATATTAGAAGATTTATTGAACAAGGTACTGATTTAGATAAATATTCTGATGAGGATATCTTATTAATGATGAATCATATTAATAATACTAAAAGAGAAAAACTGAATGGTAAAACTCCATTTGAGTTAATGGAAGAAAAAATAGGAAAAGAAAATATAAAAAAACTAGGTTTTTATTTTATCGATTCCAAAGATATTATACTTAAACCTAGCTTATTCAATAAAGATAATAATAAATAACGAAGCCTAAGGCGTAGTTTATTTATTATTATCGAATGGGTAAAATGGCACATTTAATCATTCATATTATAGCATCTTAAATGGTGCATTTAGTCATTCACGATATTGTGTTCGACACTTTTTTGCGTGGAATGAAATACTAATTTTACCACTTTTTTAATAGTATATAATGATTTTTATATACTATTTTGGTCCATTTACTCATTCAATGTCTTTATATTACAATATTTTTTCGTTTTGGTCAATTTAATTTTTCATTTGAGCTTTTTTCATTTATATAATATCGGTAATGATTCCTCCTCCAACTAAAAGAGTTCCTTCTTTTTTTTCTTCATAAAATACAACAGATTGTCCTTTTGTAATTGCACGTTGCTTATGATCAAATATAACTTTTACTTTATCACTCGATATTCTAGTTATAGTTGCTGGTTCTAGGTTTCCTTGAGAACGTATTTTGGCTTTCACTCTGGTAGGAAGGAGTTCTATTAGTAAAGAGGTATTACTGGCAATCAGGGTATCATGCATTAAATCTTCATTTTTTCCTACTATCACTTTATTATTTTTACTATCTAACTCTATTACATAAAGTGGTTCTTTATAGGCAATATTTAGCCCCTTTCTTTGTCCAACGGTATAATACTCTAGACCAAAGTGCTTTCCTAAAATAGTGCCATCTTTTAAACAGATATCACCAGTAGTTGATGATTTCTTTTGTGTTTTTAAGAAGGCTTTATAGTCATTACCAGGGATAAAACAGATGTCTTCACTATCTTTTTTATTGCTTATTGGAAGAGAAAAGTTACGAGCTAAAGTACGTACTTCTTCTTTATTATTAAAATCTTGTAGAGGAAAGAGAATGTTGTTTAGGATTTCTTTGTTTATGCCATATAAAAAATAGCTTTGATCTTTAGCAAGGTTTTGACTTCTATAAATTTTTCCATTTTCTATTTTAGCGTAATGTCCTGTGGCAATTAATGTATATCCTAATTTTTCTGCTTCTTTGAAAAATAAATCAAATTTAAATTTTTTATTACATACAACACATGGATTTGGCGTTTTTCCCTCTTGATATGTTTGAATAAAATCATTTATTACTTCTTCTCTAAACTCTTCTACTAAATCTAAAACGTAGTGCTTCATTTTCAAATTTTTACAAATTTTCTTTGCTTCTTCTATTGCTTTTTTGCTTGCCTCATCATCTAAAAGACGCATTGTTGCTCCAGCAATTTCATATCCTTTTTCTTTTAATAAGTATGCTGCTACTGCTGAATCTACACCTCCACTCATTGCTACTAAACATTTTTGCATTTCTTTCATCTCCTGCTTTTTTCATTATATCAATTTTTTTTATAAAATAAAAGCAAGAAGTTTTGGAACTAAAAATACTTCTATTATACTACTTGTAAATAGAAAAATAGCTCCTATACAGAAAACTTTTATATATCTTTTCATAATTTTTTTAAATGAGATTTCTTTTTTTAAAAATAAATGATCAAACAAGTATTTTGAGAAAAGTAGAGAGTAATAGGAAAGAATGAGAAAGATGAATAAGTTCATAATCAGTGGGAGGCAATATATAAAGGCTAGTAATATCCCTTTCCATTTATAAATATAGAGAATACTGCTAATAGAAAAGCCTAACGTAAAAGCTTGGAATAGAAAAAAGACAAAAGTGATAGGAAGACCAATGATTGAGATGCCTAAGAAGAAAAGAAGGATTTCTTTTCCTATGTTTCCTACTATGCTTTGTAAGATTGCTTCTTGATAAAATAGTTTTCCTGTTTTTATTTGCTTCATAAAATTTATGATTGTCGTTTTTATTAGTTCTTTATTATCTGATTTTAATATAGCTATCAATAATAGACCTATTATTATTGCTAGGAATCCGCTTATTATCAGTCCGAGGAATAGTTTTTTTTGTTTTTCACTTTGTTTTTTCATATGCCACCTCTTTATAAAACGTATTAAGATGAGGGGTAAAACATGAGGAAAAACAATTTACAAAATATAACATTTATTTTATAATGTATAAAGAGGTGATGCATGTGAATAAAACGATTATACGGATTGTTGCTATTATTATGGTCATTGCCATGGTTATAGGATTTATTAGTACTCTTTTATATATTTAAAAAGATTAAAGGTTCGCTTTAATCTTTTTCATTGTGTTCCTTACTTCTTGTTCTTTCAATATATCCTTCTAATTCGGGAATAATTTCCTCTTTAAAAGCATCGTTGCTATTATAATATTTATTTATAATATCATGAATTCTTCTATTATCCTTTGCCAAATATAAAGTTAGAATTCCTGCAATTCTATTTGCTGTATGTTGTTCTATTCTTTTTCTTTCAAGATATGTTATTCCATATTTTTTACAAATTTCTGTAATAGGACCATATTTATATAGATAATTGGTTATAGCATTACTAAATATTTCGATATTTTTATCTCTATCTTTTAATTTTATCTTTGTCCATACTTTCATAACATCACCTACTTATCCTCTCAGGTTCATTATTATAACATATTTCATATCTTTATTCCAATACTTCTTTTGCTTCCTTTGTATTTTTAGGATAGAGAATTAGCTTATTATTGCTGATTACGCCTAGGAGAATTTGTTCTTCATTATGATAACCATTTTTCTTTAATTCTTTTTTGATCCACTCTATGCCTTTGTTTGAGTTTTTGATATTTTCTTCCATATATTTTCCGTCAATAATAACATTACTATCTAACTCTTCTTTGCTTCCTGGAATTTTCATATCCTTTAATGTTACAGGCTTGTATAGTGATTTAGGAAGGACACTCAGTTGTCCATTTGCTTCCATAATGGCATAGGCTATTTCTTCTATGTGAAAGTATCCTTCACTTCGTAAGAATTCTAGTAAGTCATTGATATCCATGTTTAAATCCTTCAGACTCTTTTCTATGATAACACCCTGCTCTATTACTACTGTTGGTACCCCCATTAGTAAACGTCTTATCATAATACTCTTTCTTGCTAAGAAGTTTACGAGCCATGCAGTTAGTCCAAAAACAATAATTGCCATCATACCATTAATGTATTGCACTTCTTTATTAATAATCATTTCAGCAGAAAAGTTACCAATAGAAATTCCAATTACGTAATCAAATAAACTTAGTTCAGAGACTTGCTTTTTGCCAATAATTTTTGTAATGATAAATAGTGTTAATAATGAAATTAGACTACTTGGAATTATTCCTAAGGCTTCTTTTATATTTATATCTAGATTCATAGTATCACCATTATTAATATGAAACAAAAATATAAAAAAATACCCATATTTTAAGGTTCCACTAAAATATGGTTTGCTCTTAACTCTTTTAAAATATAGAAACTACAGTCCTCTATAAATTGATTGATAATTGTCTGATCAAATAAATAATGCTTTTCATCTTTTGAGTTTTCTATGATAACTCCCATTTTATCAATTAGTTTTTTAAAGTCTTTCGGAACTTCTTCGATTACAGTTTCTGGATAGGGAAATTCATTATAAAAAAGGGATAAATCTAATTCATGATCTTCAATGGTTGATATATTGATGTTTGTGTAATCATTGTAAATTAAATCTAATATTTTTTCTTTTGGATATGTTACTATTGTTCCGTCTAATAGTTTAATATGGTTATTTATTGTTATCTTTGGTATAAAATTTTCTACCCAATATTTGTCTGTATATAAATGAATTAAATAGCCAAACTCGAAGTCTCTTGTTAAAAAGTCCTGGTATTTTTCTATAAATCTTTTTACTTCTGGTCCGCTATTTTCATTATTTCCCTCAAAATGTGATATTTCTCTTTTTTGTCCTACAATTTTACTAATATCTGGTGCAATAGTACCTAAAAAGTATTCATCACTTGTTTTTCCTACCATATCTCCTATCATTTTCCCTACTGCCATATGAATAATTGCTGATGCCATAAATTTCCTCTTTTCTCTATTTAAGTTCGAATTTAATACTACCTTTGCCACCATGTGACTCCACTGTTGCTATCGCTCCGTTTATGATTGTCATTCGTGGTGAAATATGGCCAATATCTACATTGATAATGATTGGTATTTCTAGATAGTCTAGTGCGTGATGAAGCGCCTCTTCTAAAGAGATATCATAATAACTTGATTCTGTCATACTTCTTCCAAAAACAATACCATTACAATGCTCAAACCAACCATGTTCGCGGAATTTCCAAAGGGTTCGAATGAGTCCTTCACTAGATAATTCACAGTTGTCAAAGTACCATAGAATACCATCTTTTTTATATTTCTCGATGAACTCTTTTGTTTTGTCGTAGCGTGTGCCAAATAGTTCTGATAAAAGATCAATACATCCACCAATCATTCTACCTTTGATTTGGACTTTATCATCGCCATTTAGATTTTTCCAGTATACATCTTTCGTAAGATGATATGGCTCTATCCCTATCACCTCCTCAAAATATTCCCCTTCATATTGAGAAAAACTTTTTTGTTCTATGATATTTCCCTTTAGAATCTCAAGATTATTTTGCAAAGAAGAATGCCATGGTCGCATACCAAATGTCTTAAAATTATCGCCATAAATTGTTGCAATATCCAAGTTTGTCGTAATTGTAAAAAGTAGTCCTGTAGGATCAGAATATCCTTGTAACCATTTAGGGTGCTGTAAAACAGATGAAAAATCGAAAAACGAAAGCATTTCTAACAAAAAGTCACCACCAGCAACGCAGAAAATAGCATCAACATCTTCTTTTAAAAATAATTCTTCTAATTGTCTTGCTTGTTCTCTACTTTCACTACTCTTCCCTTTTATACTATTTCTAACATTATTAGTTTCCACAATTTGATATCCTAATTCTTGAAACTTTTCGATTGCAGAGTCTAATCTCTTTATTTTTACTTCATTAGTAATACCATCAGATGGCGCAGTAATGCCTATGATGCTTTTCTCCTTTAAAAAGCTTGGATAAATCATTTTATCACGTATAATCTAATTATGTGATTTTTTTATTATTAATCACTATATTAGA